>JAFAJR010000212.1 GCA_019236085.1 Candidatus Dormiibacterota bacterium | reverse complement strand
CCAGGGGTCGCAGGTTCGAGTCCTGTCTCCCCGAGTTATTGCCAAGGACGGTGACAACGCCAGACTGATGTGCGCGCGGTCGCCTTTGCGTCAGATCCCGAGGGCGTCTGCGCGACGCGCCAATTCGACGCGCGAGGCTACGCCCAGTTTGATGTACGCGTTGGCGAGGTGGGTTTCAACGGTACGATCGCTGATGTAGAGGCGCTTGGCGATCGCGATGGCTGAATGGCCGGCGATTGCGAGGTGCACGACTTCGCGCTCGCGATGGGTCAGTGCGTCGGGACCGATCGCGAACGGGCTGGCGCGTCGCCGTTTGTGGGTTCCGGTGAGGAACAGCTCGACCTCTCGGAGCATCGCCTCAGCGTCGCCGACCCAGGGCACATGGTCGACGCCCGGCAGCTCTACCAACCTCGAGCCTGGGATGCGCTGCGCTAGGTAGCGGGCATTTCCGACTTCGAACCATTGCTCGTTCGTGCGGTGGAGGATCAACGTCGGCACTTGGACACCAGGCAGGACGTCACGGACGTCGATCTCGGAGTTCATCTTCACCAGCGCGGTTGCCATGCCGGGACTCGCCGCTGCTCGCAGGTAGCTCGCCCACCAACGACGGTAGCGCTCGTCCGCCAGCGCCGTAGGGTTGTGCTGGATCCACCACTCGCCGGTGTCCCACGCCCGCGCAATTCCCTCAAGAAAGCCGGTGTATTGCTCAGGCGTGCGGCCCCATGGGTAGTCTACGTCCTCTCGCCAGCGTGCGTATGAGCCGTAAGCGATCAGCGCTTGCGTGCGCTCAGGGTATGTACAGGTGAAGACGATCGAGAGTGGGCCGCCTTCGGAGACACCCAGCAGCGCCGCGCGCTCCGAGCCGACCGCGTCCATGACCGCCCGGATGTCGTCCATCCGCTGGGGGAATGTGGGCGGCTCCGCGACCGGGTCGGACAGGCCGGTGCCGCGCTTGTCGAAGAGGATCAGGCGGCTGAACGACGCCAGCCGGTTGAGGAATTGCGCGAGGTGCGGCTCTTCCCAGGCGAGCTCGAGATGGGACACGAAGCCGTGCACAAGCACTAGGTCGAAGGGTCCGTCGCCGAGCGCCTGATAGGCGATGCTGACGTCGCCGCTCTTCGCGTACTTCGTCTGCGGCCGCATAGGCGGCAGTGTAGGGTGCCGTCGGCGGCTCGAAAGATCCGTACTGGCCCGGATGTTCGGTCGCCTGAGGCTTCCTACATTTGGAGGCGCGGCAGCCCCGCCGGCCCGCGCAAGCATTCAAGAGGAGGTCGTGTCGAGATGTTCACAGTCGATGGCTTCGTGGAAGAGTGCCGCGCAGCCCTGGATGAGGCGGCGCCGACGCTGGCCGTGAAGGAGTTCGTTGGACGTGCAGTTGCCGACCGACGCGAGGTCACACGCGAGCTGGGTGAGCCTGCGCGTGGCCAGCTACGCGTTCTCTACAGCTCGGCGGAGCTGACCATCGTGCACGCGGTGTGGGCTCCATGCATGTCGCTCTACCCGCACGACCACCGGATGTGGGCGGTCATCGGCATCTATGGCGGCGCAGAGGACAACGTGTTCTTCCGACGCGTGCCCGGTGGCATCGCGGATGCAGGGGGAAGGACGCTCCGCGATCGAGACGTGGCCGTGCTGGGACCCGAAGCCATCCACTCCGTCACCAACCCGGAGCGGGCCTTCACCGGAGCCATCCATGTTTATGGCGGCGACTTCCTGGGTGTCGAACGCAGCGAGTGGGACGCCCGGACGTTGAAGGAACGCCCCTACGACTTTGAGCGCGTGAGAGGGGTGTTCGAGGCGGCCAACGAGCGGGCACCTCAGCTTCTGGGCACCACAGCGTAGGGACGCAGGGTTGACCAACGCACATGAACCGCTGCCGAGCGGGTGCTCAGCAGCGGTTCGATGAGAGGCCGGCGCATCCGCCGGCGCGCAACCTAGACGTGCCGCGCGTGCAGGATGGCCCGGGCAGGGCGCGTGAGTTTTCGTAGACGGAAGGCACCAGCGACTGCCGTCAGCCCGTAAACGACGAGCCAGGAACCGAGCAACAGCGCGAGAGCGAGGGTCGAGATGCCCGGCGAGAAGATGATGATCCAGCCGGCGACGACGCCCACAACGCCACCGAAGATGAGCCAGCCGCGGTGCGGCATCCCCCTCAGCTCCACCCCCGCGAAGAGCTCGATCATCCCGGCGATGATCCAGAAGAAGCCGACGGTCAAGGTCAGCACGAGCAGGCTCAACACCGGGTGGGCGATCAGGTACGCACCGATGGCCACCGAAATCATCGACAGAACCGCATAGAGCGCTTGCAGCCAGCCTTTCTCGATGGGCACCGAAAACGCCGCGAGGAAGCGATAGACCCCGCCCATGATGAGCCACACACCGAACGTCACAGCGATCACGAAGAGCGCCTGTCCGGTGAAGAAGAACATGCAGAGCCCGGCGGCGACGCCGACGGCTCCGAATGCCAGTACCCATTGCCACGCCCCTCCGACTCGTCTCAGGGTGTCCGTGATGTCACCTTGTACGTGAGACATCGTTCAGTCCTCCTTGTGCCCGCGTGTAGGTAAGTTCCGCCGCTGCGGGCGATGGCGGCGTTTGTCGTCTGGAATGGGGGAGGCGCTGCCGGCGATGTTGAGCTGGACATCCGGCAACGGCCGTCCGGCGATGAGATCAGCCTCATCAGGGGTTAGGCCCAGCATGCGCAGCACCCCCGCTGCTGCCTGATCCGTCGCCGAGGCGGCGTCGCGTTCAGGTTGCTCCCGAAGCAGCTCCTCGAGACAGAGCGCGGTTCCCACGATGATGCCGAGGGCGACCTCGGGATCACGGAGCTTGAAGCGACCGTTCCAAACGCCTGCCTCGAGATCACGCCGGGCGCGGGGCACCAGGCCACGCGACGCATGGATCAAGGCCGGCCCGCTGCTGAACGCAACGTGCATCAGCAACGGCTCGCTTCGGAGCAGTCTGCCCATCAAGCGGAAGCCCTGAGCGAACGTCGCGGCGGGATCCGCGAATCCCGCGCTCAGCTGATCCAGAAGCAGGCCGAGCGACTCCAAGGCTTCCTCGGTTGCCGCGGCGAACAGCGCCTCTCGGCTCTCGAAGTGGTTGTAGAAGGAGCCGAGGCCGACGTCCGCCGCCTGTGTGATCTCGAGGATTGGCGCGTGGAGCCGGCCGTCGACGATGAATCGCTGCGCCGCCTCGAGCAAGGCCGATCGCGTCCGCGCCTTGGCACGAGCCCGGCGATCCCCCGGCTTCGTGGGATCGCTGCGGTCTCCGGCGCCGTCTCGCCGCGGGCGGGTCCCTGTCGGCATCGGGGAGAACCTCCTGTGGCCCTCAGGCCTTGACTGACGATTTCATCATGTATGATAATAACGTCAAGTATGAGATGTCAAGTGGAGGTTCAGTCATGACGATCTGGGTACTCGGGGCAATGCTCGCGCTGGGGTTCCTGCTCATCGGTGCGGCCAAGGTGCTTGCTCTGCCCGCGATGCGGCAGCGGGCGATGCATCTCGGCTTCAGCGTCAACGCATACCGGAGGATCGGCCTCTTGGAGCTCGCCGGCGCCGGGGGCGTGCTGCTTGGTCTGGCGGTGCCAGTCATCGGCGTGCTCGCTGCCGTCGGCCTGCTACTGCTGCTGGGAGGAGCGCTCTCCGCGCACGTACTTCACCGCGATGGCCTCGCGACAGCCGCGCCTGCGCTTATCTTCGGCGCGGTGGACGCCGCGTACCTCGGAGCGACAATCACACTCCTGCACTGACCACCACCTGAGGACGCTTGATGGGCTCCCTGCTTCCGTTCATGGGCATCGCCTTGCTGGTCATCGCAGCCCCTGGACAGGACACGGCGCTCACCATTCGCAACACGCTACGCGGCGGGCGGCGCGCTGGCCTCGCCACGAGCGCAGGCATAGTGCTCGGCCAATCAGTGTGGGCGCTGGCGACGAGCGCAGGAATCGGCGCGTTGATCGTTGCATCCCAGCCGGCCTTTCTCACGCTTCGCATCGCCGGCGCCGCGTACCTCACGTTTCTTGGCGTCACCGCGCTGATTGCCGCGGTGCGCGGAACCGCGAGCAGAGCCGGCGGTGATGCTTTTCGCCGCACCTCGCTCGGCATCCCCACGGCGCTGCGCCAGGGCGCGTTGAGCAATCTGGGCAACCCGAAGATGGTCGTGTTCTTCCTCAGCCTGCTACCGCAGTTCGCCAGCACGTTCACCGGCCTGGAGCTGCACGCCCTCCTGTTCTCCTGCATGACGATGGCGTGGTTGACGTTGTACGTCCTGGCCATCGTCAAGGCGAAATCCTTCCTCCTGCGGCCGCCCATCCGACGGGTGCTGGACACGGTGACGGGTCTCGCACTGGTGGCCTTCGGGGTGCGCCTGGCGACGGAGCGGCGCTGACAGCTGCAACAACGGTCGGGTCACGATGAGAATGGATACCCTGCGTCGTCTGTGCTGACATGAAGCTCACCGTTCAGACGTTCCTGACCCTCGACGGCGTGATGCAGGCTCCCGGCGGACCTGAGGAAGATCCCAGTGACAGCTTCGCCTTCGGCGGCTGGCAGGCTCCGTTTCCCGACCCAGCGGTGGGGGAGTTCGTCACAGAGCTCAACAGCCACGCAAGCGCATTTCTTCTCGGACGGAGGACGTTCGACATCTTCCGCAGCTACTGGCCGGATCAGACCGACCCCGCCAACCCGATAGCTATGGCCATCAACTCGCTTCCCAAATATGTCGTGTCGAACACGCTCACTGAAGCAGGCGCCACCTGGCGCGGCGACCACCCGGACACCGCTCATCTTCTGGCCGGCGACATCGTCGCCGCGGTGCAAGCGCTGAAGGAAGAACCCGGCGACGAGCTGCAGGTGTGGGGGAGTGGCGCGCTGCTCCAGACGCTGTTTCGGCATGTGCTGGTCGACCGCTTCCGGCTCATGATCTTCCCGCTCGTACTCGGCTCCGGCCGCCGGCTGTTCAACGAGGGCGTCCTCCCAGCGACACTGAAACCTGTTCGAGTGACTGTGAGCGAGCTCGGCGTCGTCATCGGCACCTACGAGCCGGCAGGAGCGGTGCAGCTCGGCCATATGTAGTTGAGTCCGCGCATGACGGTCGCGGCAAGCGCCATCGAGACCGCGTGCAGCTATCTGGCTCTACCCCAGCGGAGTCGGCCGGGGCTCCAGAAGCTGGAGGACTGTTGTCTCGGTATCCGCGGGGTCGGGCGTGGGGTCGCCATAGATCTCCCAGGTGGCGCCTGCCGACTGGCGGCGGTTCGCCGTGAGCCACGCACCAATTGCCTCATAGGCCTCGTTGAGCGTGTTGTAGGGCCCTCGATGAACAGCAACCGCGGCTTCGCCTGCAGGCGTCTCTGTTGCGTACACCTCGCCGTTGCGCTCGAAGCGCCGCGTGACCTCCACGCCGAAGTCACACTGCAGGAGCGCGCCTTGGGGATGCTGCCGGCGGTACACGAAGATGTTGTGGCCGCCGTTCCAGAGGCCCGGCTGGCTGCGGATGAACTCCCAGACCTTGCCCACGGCAGGTCCCCACGCCGCGCCCACGTCGCGTGGGGCCACCTCCCGGCGAACCGCTGCCAGGGTTCGCGCCTGAACGGTCTGGGCTTCGACGTCAGACACCGTGCACGATCTCGCCGCCGTACACCAACGGCGGCTCCGGTTGCAGCGGGTCTGCGAGCTTGTCGAATTCCTTGAAACCGGGGTCCGCGTCGTGCTCACTGTGGGCTGCATGTGTGGAGACTTCGACCGCGATGACGTACTTGACGATGTCTTCGCGCCTGTCGGTGCCGAAGGCGGTGCGCATAAGCCGCGCACTCACGAAGGCGCCACGCTCCTTGAGTGCTCGCCAGCGCGGCAGCTCGTGTTCGGCAAAGAGTCGCTCGTACTCTCCGGCCCGGTCCTTCGCGATGTGAATGACGATCACGTCGAGCTCGCTCATTGTGTTCCTCCGGGTGATGTTGACATCGGGCTGACTCGCATCATGCTCTGGGCCGCCTTGCCCGCCGGCGTGCAGCCGCGCCGGCGGCGGCCACCTCCTGACGGACCGTCTCTTCCGCGGAATGGCCCCAGAAACCGTGCGGGGCCAGCAGGAAGTCGATCAGCCCCTGGAGGCGGCGCCCGTACCGCGCGCGCAACTCGACCAGACGCTCCCACGTCTCCTCCTCGGGCCGCAGGGGAAACGACGTGGTGACGAGGCCCGACCACGCACCCTGGAAGTTCTCACGCGTCATCCAGTCGCTCTCAGCCTCGCGGACACGCAGACGGTCGGCGATGTCGTTGACAGCGCGGGCACCGCGGCGGTGCAGGAAATACGCTTCGCGAGCCTCAGCGCCGTCGATCGCCGCGCAGGCGAGCGTTGCGGCATCGGTCACCACGCCGAGCGCTGTGATCCACGACTGACCTGCATGCTGGGAGCGGAACAGCGCGAGCATCGGGTACGACGTGTGGCTCTCCAGAATCTCCGCCATCCACTGCTCCCAATCGGCGCAGAACCGGTACAGGCGTTCCAGGTCGGTGCCACCGGAGTGCACGACAATGACGCGCAGCGGTGTGATGCGTCCGCCGATCGGGTCGTCGAGCGTCAGCAGCTTCGCCTCACGCCGGCTGTAGGCGCCGTACAGCGCCGGGAGGTACGAGATCATCAACGCCACAGTGCCGAGCCCCATCACCGTCTCCACCAGGCTCAACAGTTGTGCAGAGGTTGCGCGCGCGCTGCCGAAAGAGGCGGCGAAGAGCCCGGTCCCCGCGTAATAGACAGTGGTGGCCCAATCTCCGTGGGCGCCCGGCGGCTGCCCGAGGCCGAGGTACACGAGAGCCCAGCCGAGCAGCAGCCCGATGAGCCACACAATGAGCAGTCCCAGCAGCGACAGCGCCGGGTACGCGTTCAGCAGCGCCTCACCGGCGCGCGCCGGCAGGCGCACCGAGACCGCGCGCACGATGGTCCAGGTCAGCTCGTACCAGGCCGTGGTGGGGCGCCAGCGACCACCGCGGCCGCGCGTCACCACCAGCGTGCCGATGGCATCGGCGATCATCGCTGCGATCAGCAGCGCTCCGCCCGCTGTCGCAATCCACATCGAGCGTCAGAGTGTCTGTGGTGTCGGCGATGCTGCGCCACCGCCGCCCCCGCCGCCGCCGTAGCCGCCGGGTGGTTCGCTGGCTCCGAGCGTGGACCAGGCCACCGGGGTCGCCGGCGCAGACTCGGTCACAGCACTTCCCCAAGCGCTGAAGGTCGTGGTGCTGGAGATGGTTGTCTGTCCGTCACTGACGGAGGTGACATACACCAGCGGAAGATGCGTTGCGGCGGCGATGTCCAGGTGGCCGCTCCCGGAAGGCGCGCCGTTCTGCGGCGGTACTGTGCCGCTGAGCCGCACCGCGCTGACACCGCCGTCGCTCACATCACCCGACGTCGCAGGCTGCAAACCCAGCTCCTGCGCCTGGTCGGCGACGGTGATCCCAGGTTGGAGCACGTTGTACGGGCCATCTCCGGCCACAACCGAGATCCATCTGCCCTGCAGGGTGTTCGCTTCCGCCGCGGCGACGCCCAGCTGGTCCTCGAAGGCCGGGACGTTCCCCTGGAAGTACACGGTGGTTCCTGTCAGGATCAGCGTGAACTGCTCCGCGCCGAACGATGACGACAGCGTGATGAGCTGGCGCCCGCCGTGCTGCCCTGCGTCGCCGACGATCTTCTGTGTGGCAGTGCCGCCGCTGGTGGTCGCCACGTAGTGGCAGCCGGACGGGGTGTCCGCCGCGCTCAGCGCCTGGCGGTACAGAGCCTCCAGCGACGACGATGGCGAGCCGACGGGTGGGGATGTGGCGCCGCCGCCGCCGTTGCTCGGGCTGGGGCTGTGCTGCCGTGCGAGGAGCGTCACCGGGACGATGACCACCGCTACGAGGACGAGGATGCCCACCGCCACTATCGCGATGCGTGCCAGGCTCGACCCGCGTCTCGGCGGCCACGGCGCTGGCGGTGGGGGAGGTGGAGGCGTTGGATCCACGGCACCATCGTGACCGATTGCAGCGCGGCCGCCGCCTTGGCCGCCGCACAATCGGCGCGTGCCACAGGTGCTCGCCGGTAGCTCAGTGACGTCGCGTCTCGCGGCAGCAGGGTTTCTTTCGGCCGGCGAAGAGGCACGCCTGCTGCGTCTCGCCAGCGGTGGCGACGCTGTACGGTTGGAGGCGCTGATCGAGCGCCGCCTCACCGGTGAGCCGCTTGCGTGGATCACCGGCTCGATCAGGTTCTGCGGCGCCGACATCGTCGTGAGACGAGGCGTCTACGTGCCCCGTCCGCAGACCGAGCTCATCGCCAAAGCAGCGGCGCGGTTGCTGCCTCATGAAGGCGTCGCAGTCGACGTCTGCACCGGCAGCGGCGCACTGGCGAAGATCCTGGCACTGCGGCGGCCGCTGGCCCGCATCCTCGCCACCGACATCGATCCCGTCGCCGTCGCCTGCGCCGTCGAGAACGGCGTCGACGCGCTGTGCGGCGATCTCTACGAACCGTTGCCCGCCGGGTTGCGAGGCGCCGTGGACGTGGTGGTCGCGGCCGCGCCGGATGTGCCGACGGCAGAGCTGATGTTTCTGCAGCGGGACACCTTCACCCACGAGACGACCACCGCGTATGACGGCGGAGCCGACGGCGCCGCGGTGTTGCGACGTGTGGTGGCGGGCGCCGCTCCCGTGCTGCGCCGCGGTGGCGCGCTGGTCATGGAGCTGGGAGGCGACGAGCCCTCGGTCATCGCAGAGCAGCTGCGCGAGGCCGGCTTCGGTGTCCCGCGCATCATCATCGACTCCGACGGCGATGTCCGTGGCATCGTGGCGAGGCGCCGCTGATGCGAGCCGTCGTGCTGAGGGCAGCACGGGCTCCACTCGAGCTGCAGGTCACAGCCGACCCGACACCGGGAACGGGACAGGTGCTGATCGCGGTGCACGTCTGCGCCGTTTGCCGCACCGACCTGCATGTGGCCGACGGAGAGCTGCAGCATCCCAAGCTGCCGCTGGTCCTGGGACATCAGATCGTCGGCACCGTCGTCGCACTGGGCGAGGGCGCAACACGATTCACAGTCGGCGCTCGAGTCGGCGTCCCCTGGCTGGGATGGACCGACGGCACGTGCCGCTACTGCCGCTCGGGTCGCGAGAACCTCTGTACTGAGGCGCGCTTCACCGGGTATCAGCTTGACGGTGGGTATGCAGAGCTGACAGTCGCCGACGAGCGGTTCTGTTTCGCTGTTCCCGAGGAGTTCGGCGACGTGGCCGCGGCGCCGCTGCTGTGCGGCGGCCTCATCGGTTACCGCGCCTACCGCATGGCGGGGGAGGGGGAGCGCATCGGCCTGTACGGCTTCGGCTCCGCTGCCCACATGATCATCCAGGTGGCGCGACACGAGGGCCGGCGTGTTTTCGCGTTCACCCGGGACGGCGACACCGCCTCGCAGGAGTTTGCCCGCCAGCTCGGCGCTGAGTGGGCGGGTGGCTCGGGCACCGCGCCGCCGGAGCCGCTCGACGGTTCGATCATCTTCGCCCCGGTGGGTGGCCTGGTGCCGCTCGCGCTGAGCCGCACCGCTGCAGGTGGTGTCGTGGTGTGCGCCGGCATCCACATGAGCGACATCCCATCATTCGCATACGACCTGCTGTGGGAGGAGCGGACCGTGCGCTCAGTGGCCAACCTCACCAGAGCTGACGGCCAGAAGTTTCTGTCCATTGCGGCACAAATTCCGGTGCACACTGAGACCACCGTGTTCTATTTGGAGCGAACCGCCGACGCGCTGGAATACGTACGCAGCGGATCGGTGCGCGGCACCGCCGTGGTGCGCGTCTCAGCCGGCTGAGGAGGTGCCCGCCGCCAGTGACGCGTACTCCGGGTGCTCGTCGATGAACCGTCGCACGAAGGGGCAGCGCGGCACCACGCGCTCGCCACGCTGCCGCGCCTCGTCGAGAGCGTGCTGCGCCAACACCGATCCCTGGCCCTGACCCTGCAGCGCTGGATCGACCTCGGTGTGGATCAGGATGATGATGCCGGGATGGCGGCGGTAGCTGAGATAGCCCCGCACCTCGCCGCCCAGCACGAGCTCGTAGCGCTCGCGGTCCGGCGCATCGACCACGCGTGCCGCGCGCTGATCACTCACGCCCTGAACGATACGGGCTCAGATCTCCAGCGCGGCGGGAACCGGAAGGGCACCGGCGGTGTGGCGCAGCCGGCGGCGCAACGCCACCATGCCGCGCAGCATGCGCATCCCGTCGCCGATGGGGGAGACGGTTGACCGGCCGGCGTCCGGGTAGTCCACGGGGATCTCGAGCGCCACGGCGCCGAAATGCATCGCCCAGGCAACGATCTCTGTGGTGACGAGGTAGTCGGTGCAGCGCAGCTGGGGCTCGACACGGTGGGCGAGGTCGCCGTCGATGATGATCGAGCCCTGCGTGTCGGCTGCGCCGATGCCCAGCAGCGCGCTGCGGGCGGCGCGAAACGCCAACGACGTGAGCCGCCTGCCGGTTCCGGTTGCGCTTCGTGATGCCGGATGGCTCTTGCTTCCCAGCACCAGCGCAGGCCGCGGCTGCATTTCGAGCCACTGGTCGAGGTCGCTGAAACCGAATGGGATGTCGACACCCATGACCAGAACGTGGCGCCCGCCGGCGAGTGCCAGCCCTCTGCGATGAGCGTGGCCGAGCCCCTTTTCCACGCTGTCGACACGGACCTGAAGCCCGGGACGCGTCAGCTCTGCAGCGAGGTTGCGCGCGATGTCGAGCGACCTGTCGGTGCTGCCGTTCTCCACCAGCACGATCTCGGCCGACTCGAAGACGCGCAGCCGTTCCGCGACGGCACGCACGTTTACCTCGAGGTGCGCCGCGCTGTTGTGCACGGCAAGGGAGTACGTGAAGTCAGGGCGTGGCGAGGTCAATACGCCATCACCGTCCAGCGGTGCCGATTCGCGACCAGCCACCGCCATTCCCGCTCGAGACCATCCGCCATGTCCGTTTCGGGTTCCCAGCCGAGACGCGTCTCGGCTTTTCGCCGTGACTGCACCAGCGTCCTCAGCTCCTGCGGCAGGCGGCGGCGCTCGAACAGCGACGACACGGCTCCCTCCGGCACGTCCTCGTGGATCACCGGCACGCGCCGGTCGGTCACCTCGACGACGAGGTCTGCGAGTTGATTGACGGTGAGGCCCTTCTCGCTGCTCACGTTGAACACCTGGCCGCTGGCAGCGCCGTTTGCCGTGAGGCACGCGTCGTGCATCCGCACCACGTCGCCGACGTAGACGAAATCGCGCACCTGCTCGCCGTCTCCGAAGATGACCAGTGCTTGGTCCTCCAAGGCCCGCTTGAGGAAGATGGTGAGCACCCGGCCGTACCATTCCCGCGGGCCGTACACGATGCCGTAACGCAGGCTGGTGACGGAAAGACCGTGCGCCTCGCCCATGATCGCGGCGTACTTCTCGTTGGCCAGCTTGCTGACGCCGTAGGCCCAGTTCGGCTCAGTGGGATGGCCGTCTTCGGTCTCCGGCGTGAAGCGTGCCTGCCCATACACACCCGCTGACGACGCCTAGACCACGCGGCCCACTCCGTTCTTGACACAAGCGGCAAAAACGTTCAGGGTGCCGATGGTGTTCGTGGTCAGGTCCTCGACTGGGTCGTCGATGGCGCGGGTGATCTCCAGCTGGGCTGCCTGGTGCGACACCGCGTCCATGCCACGCACCGCGCCGTCAAGGGCCTCGCGGTCGAGGATGTCGCCACGAATCACCTCGACATCCGCGGCGACGGCGGCGAGGTTCTCCGGGTGCCCTGTGCGGAAGCTGTCGTACACCCGAACCGTGGCTCCCTGGCGCAGCAGCGACTCGACGATGTGCGACCCGATGAACCCGGCACCGCCGGTAACCAGCACGCGGGCGCCGGCCAGCTTCATGAGAGCCCCGGCACGTGCCGGCGCCGGCCGCCTCTGTCCATGCCAGCAATGAAAGAGGCCGGAGGCGGATTGGATTTCGCGGACTCGACAGGGCTCCGTGACAGGTCGGGCACGGTGCATGCTGGGCGCGCGATGCGCCGTCTCTCTCCGCGGTTCTGGCTGGCCCGGCAGGCAGTGCTCGCAGTCTTCTTCGGGCCATTGCTGGGCGCGGCGATCGTTGCCGTGTTCATCCTGGGTGCCGGGGCCTCGCTGCTGATGCCCGCCGGCGTCGTCGGCGTCGGGGTGGTCTTCTGGCTGGTCGAGTGGGGCAGGTACCGCGCCTGGGGCTACACCGAGCGCGATTCGGACCTCGTTGTCCAGCGGGGGCTGATGTTCCGCCGGGTGTCGGTGGTCCCCTACGGCCGGATGCAGTTCATCGACGTGTCAGCCGGCCCGGTGGACCGTGCCTTCGGGCTGGCGACAGTCCAGCTCCACACCGCCGCCGCGGCGACCGACGCTCGCATCCCCGGCCTGCTGCGTGGTGATGCGGCGTCGCTCCGCGACCGGCTGGCCGCGGTGGGCGAGGCGAGGGCGACCGGCCTGTGATCGACACCCCCGGTGACCGCTGGCGGCGGCTTCATCCGCTGAGCCCCGTGGTTCGCTTCGGACGCCTGCTGGTCAGCGTGATCATCGTGCTGATCCCAGCACTGGAGGGCAACCTCGGCGGCTCGCGGCGGGGCAGCGGCGGCTTCGCTGTATACGCCGTGGTCTGGGCGGTGCTGGCGGGCATCGGCGCTGTGGGCGGTTTCATCAACTGGGCGGTCACGCGCTGGCGCATCGACGGCAGCGACCTGCGCGTCGAGACCGGGGTGCTCCGCCGGCAGTCCATCCGCATCCCGCTGGCCAGGGTGCAGGCGGTGGACATCCTGGCGCCGCTGCTGGCCAGGATCCTCGGCGTGGCCGAGGTCCGGGTGGTGTCCGCCGGACGGGGCGCCGAAAAAGGCCGGCTGGCCTATGTGAAGGCGGCCGAGGCGCCGGTGATCCGCGCCCGCCTGCTGGCATTGGCCCACGGCCTGGAGGGAGGCACGCCAGAGCCGCCGGCGCAGCCGCTGGCCCGGGTCCGCAACGGGCGGCTCATCGCCGCGCTGCCTTTACGAGGTTCGATCCTGGTCCACGTGCTCATCATCCTGGGCACCGTCGCCACCGTGATAGCGGTGCCGAAGTACGGCGTCGAGCTGCTCAGCACGTCCTTCACCGCGGTGGTTGCGGCGGCGTTCGTGATAGGGCGGGCCCTCAACGACGAGCTGGAGTTCACGATCGCCGAGGCAGGCGATGGGCTGCGGCTGGACCGCGGCCTGCTGCAGCGCCGCCACGAGACGATCCCGTTCGGCAGGATTCAGGCGGTGCGCCTGGTGCAGCCGCTGCTCTGGCGCCCCTTCGACTGGTGCAGGCTGGAGGTCGACGTCGCTCGCCAGGTCGGAGTCCAGCAGCGCCGCGACGAGCCGCAACAGATCGCCCGCACGTTGCTGCCGGTGGGGCGGACATCTGAGGTGCTGTGGCTGCTGCAGCGAGTGTTTCCCGAAGCCGGCGTCGCGCCGCCACCTGGTTCGGCGCCACCCCGGCGCGCCCTGGTCCGGGCCCCGTTCTCGTATCACTTTCTGGCGGGGTGGTTCGGAAGCCGCTACGTCTACGCCCGGACCGGACGCGTTCAGGCGGCCACGGTGGTGATTCCGCTCGACAAGATCCAGAGCGTGCGGCTCTCCCAAGGCCCGGTGCAGCGAGCCCTCGGTCTGTCCTCGGTCAGGGTGGACACCGCGGGACGTCGCTGGACGGCGTCGCTGCTGCACCGCAATGAGACCGAGGCTGAATCCATGCTCTGGGAGCTGGCCACCCGGGCTCGCCAGGCCAGGCGGGTCCGCAGCACCGAGCGAGCTGCGGGCTTGCGACCGGCGATGGCGTAGCATCCGCTGACGATGCCGGTGCTCCGCCCCTGCGACAACTGCGGCAGGCCGACGCCGATCTTTCGCCTGGCCGGGGTCATCCTCGACGGCCGCGTGGCGCGAATCTGCCCCATCTGCCAGTCCACTGAAAAGGCTCGGGTGGAGATCCCCTTCGCGCCGCGGCCCGACCAGGGTGCCATCCAGCCGAGCACCTCGAGGGACGTCTGGTAGCCACGACCTTTGCTGAGCGACTCGACGAGTGCGTCGAGCGGTCAGGATCGCTGCTCTGTGTGGGGATCGACCCTGCGGGAGCGGCCTCGGCGGCGGAGGCGGAACGGCTGGCTACGGAGCTGGTGGAGAGGACGATCGCCAGTGCCTGCGCCTTCAAGCCAAACGTCGCATTCTTCGAGCGGTTCGGCTCCGATGGCTGGGCTGTCCTGGAACGGCTTCGCAAGCGGGTGCCTGAGGACCGGCTGTACGTCGTCGACGCCAAGAGGGGCGACATCGGCAGTACGGCGGAGGCATACGCGGACGCTCTGTTCGACACGCTGGGAGCGGACGCGGCGACCGTCAACCCGCTGTTCGGCGCCGACGGCGTGGTGCCGTTCGCCCGCCGCCCCGGCAGGGGAATATTCCTCATCGCCAGGAGCAGCAACCCGGGTGCTGCCGACCTCCTCGACCTGGAGCTCGCCGCGGGCGTCCCGCTGCACCACCGCATCGTGGAGCTCGGTCTCCGCTGGGACCCGGGAGGCGCCGTGGGCTTCGTCGCCGGCGCCACCAGCCCCGAAGCCGTGGCCGCGGTTCGCCGGCTGGCCCCGGCAGCGCCGCTGTTGCTCCCCGGGGTGGGAGCCCAGGGCGGCGACCTCGAGGCGACCGTGCGCGCTGCGGCTGCCGGTGGCAGCCGACGGTTCCTGGTCGCGATCAGCCGTGGGGTGGCGGCCGCTGCAGAGGGCCCGGCCGCGGCGGCAGCTGCCATGCGCCGGCGCATCGCCGAGGCGCTGGGCCAGACGGCTCCAGCGTGACCGTGCCCCTGGCCCTGCTCCGCAACGACGGCCAAGAGGAACATTTCGCCCCGGGCCACCCGGAGCGCCCTGATCGGGTACGGGCGGTCCTGGAACGGATTCGCGGTGACGCCGAGCTGGCGGCGCTGCCCTGGCTCGAGGCGCCGCCAGGTGATGTGGAACTGCCGCGCCTGGTGCATACCGCGTCGGAGGTTGCGGCCGTGCAATTGGTCGCCGAAGCCGGCGGGGGGTGGTTCGACGCGGACACCTATTGCACGGAATCGTCATACCGGATAGCTCTGGACGCCGCCGCCTGCGCGGCGCGGGCCGCTGAGGCCGTCGCCGGCGGCGAAGCCGTGTCGGTGTTTGCCGTGGTGCGGCCACCTGGCCATCACGCCACGCCCGACGTTCCCATGGGGTTCTGCCTCTTCGGCAACGCGGCCATCGCCGTGAGGACCGCTCAGCGTCACGGCGTCGCGAGAGTGGCGATCGTGGATGTCGATGTGCACCACGGCAACGGCACGCAGGACATGTTCTGGGACGACCCGGACGTCCTCTACTGCTCGCTGCATGAATACCCCTTCTTCCCGGGGAGCGGCGCCGCTTCCGAGCGGGGCGGTGACAGCGCAGCCGGGACCACTGTGAATGTGCCACTCCCGGCAGGAACTGACGGCGCTGCCTGGCTACGGGCGTTCGACGAGGTCGTCGCTCCGGCGGTGCGCGCGTTCGCTCCGGAGCTGGTGGTGGTGAGCGCCGGGTTCGACGCGCATGCCGACGATCCGCTGGCCGGGCTGGCGCTGCACGATGAGACGTACACCGCCATGGCGGAGCGCATCCGCGACCTGGCGGAGGACCGAGCCCGGGGGCGCATGGTCTGGCTTCTCGAAGGTGG
>JAFAJR010000051.1 GCA_019236085.1 Candidatus Dormiibacterota bacterium | reverse complement strand
GCAAGGTCGACGTCTCGCACCGCGACGGTGCCGTTCGCATACACCTTGCTGACGCCGTGGAAGGAGATGACGGGGCGCAGCGTGCGCATCGGGGATGGAGCGCTGAGCTCGGGCTCCACCATCGGTGGCGCAGAGATCAAAGCCAAGGCAGTATATCCCCGCATTCTTGATGTGACCGGTTCGTTTTCATACAACGGTCACGCGGTCGAACTGCTTTCGTTGCCATTCCTGTCCCCCGCGTTCTGGCGCAGATAGGCCTCTATGAACGGGTCGATCGCACCATCCAGCACTGCCTGGGCGTTGCCCACCTCGGCCCCGGTGCGGTGGTCCTTGACCATCGTGTAGGGATGCAGCACGTAGGAGCGGATCTGGCTCCCCCACTCCGCCGGCATCATCTCGCCGCGCAGGTCGGCGACCCGCTGGGCGTGCGCCGCCTGCTGCAGGGCGAGCAGCCGGGAGCGCAGCACGCGCCAGGCGACGTCCCGGTTTTGGTGCTGCGAACGTTCGTTCTGGACCGCCACCACGATGCCCGTCGGAATATGCGTCAAACGCACGGCAGACGACGTCTTGTTGACGTGCTGCCCGCCGGCGCCTGATGAGCGATAGACGTCCGTGCGGACGTCGTCAGGGTCGATGTCCAGGTCGACGTCATCCTCCACCTCCGGGGTGACCTCGACCTGGGCGAACGAGGTGTGGCGGCGATGGGCCGAGTCGAACGGGCTGAGGCGCACCAGGCGGTGCACCCCTCGCTCCGCCTTGAGGAGCCCGTACGCCCTGGGACCGCTCATCCGGACCATCGCGGACTTGACGCCGGCTTCGTCCCCCGCCGACTCCTCGAGGAATTCGACGCTGAGCTTGTGCTCCTCGGCCCAGCGCAGGTACATGCGCAGCAGCATCTCCGCCCAATCCTGGGAGTCGGTCCCCCCGGCGCCGGCGTGGACCCCGAGGAGCGCGGGATGGTCGGTGTAGGGATCGCTGAAGAGCAGATCGACCTCGCGAGCTGCCAGGTCCTTCTCCAGGGCATCGAGCTCGCGCCCCAGCTCGGTCTCCATCGCCTCGTCGGGCTCGGATTCGAGGAGGGTTGCGAGATCGCCTGCGTCCCGGGCTCTGCTCGTCAGACCCTCCCAGCCGGCCAGCTCGTCGCGAAGGCGCGACGCCTCCTGGTTCAGCGCCGCCGCGCGGCGGGCGTCATCCCAGAGGTCCGGATCGGCGGTGAGCTTTTCCAGCTCCGCCAGGCGCGCGCGTTTGGCCCCGAGGTCAAAGATGCTCCTGGAGCTCGGTGCTGCGGCGGGCGGCGGCGGAGGCGCGGTCGGACAGCTCGCTCATGCGCTCAAGTGTATCCAGGCCTCCGCCGGGTGCCCCTAGGATGACCGGCATGCAGGAGGCCTTCGATTACGACGACCTGTCCCTGGTACCGCGGGTGCCGTCGACGCTGCCGCATCGGGCCGACGCGGCACCCGGCGTCGACTTCGCCGGTTTCCGCCTGGAGGTCCCGCTGCTCGGCTCGCCCATGCCCGACGTCTGCGGCGTGGACATGTGCGTCGCGCTGGCCGGACAGGGGGCGATGGGCATCCTGCACCGCTTCCAGGGCGTCGCTGAGCAGGTCCGCGACTTCACCATGGCACGGGCCGAGGCGGGCGACGCCGTGGGCGCGGCGGTCGGGGTGACCGACGACCACCGCGAGCGTTTCAGCCGCCTGGTCGACGCCGGCTGCCGCGTGATCTGCCTCGACACCGCCAACGGCGCCCACAGCCAGGTGGCCGAGGCAGTCGGCTGGATGCGGTCGCAGGCGCCGGCAGCATTCCTCATCGCCGGCAACGTGGCCTCCGCCGAGGGCTTCGCCTTTCTCGAGGCCCTGGGGGTCGACGCGGTCCGCGTCGGCATCGCCGGCGGGTCGGTGTGTGAGACCAGGACCGAGACCGGCGTGTTCGTCCCCACGCCGTACGCCGTTGCCGAGGCGGTGTCGGTGCGCAACCGCGCCCTGATCATCGGCGACAGCGGTGTGCGCACCCCGGGCGACATGTGCAAGCTGCTGGCGCTCGGCGCTGACTGCGTGATGGTTGGCTCGGCGCTGGCGGGGACGCGTGAGGCGCCCGGCCGAGTTATCGTCGTCGATGGCAAGAAATACAAGATCATGCGTGGAGCCGCGTCGTTCTCGGTGCAGCAGGAGACGGGACGCGACGACCCCGAGTACGTCGAGGGCGCAGAGACCATGGTGCCCTACAAGGGCCGCGTGACGGACGTCATCCAGCGCTATCTCGCCGGGTTGCGCAGCTCGATGTCGTACATGGATGCGCGCACCCTCGACGATTACCGGCGCAACGTCAGCTTCATCCGGCTGCGCTGATTGTCGGTCCTGCTCGCCCTGGCGGCTGCGACGGGCTTCGGGCTCTCGGACTTCACCGCCGGCGTGCTGTCACGCCGCGTCAGCGTGTTCCTGGTGACGCTGATCGGGCAGTCGGCGTCGTTGCTTCTCACCTGGGCGGTCACGCCGCTGGCAGGCGGGTCCATCACCGGTGTCGCGCTCGCCTGGGGGTGCGTCGCCGGGGTTGCGTCGGTCGGCGGCGGCATGTTCCTGTATCGCGGCCTGGCACGGGGCCGGATGAGCGTGGTGGGACCGGTGAGCGCGGTGGTGACGGCAGCGGGGTCCGCGGTCGCGGGGGTTACGCTGGGCGACCGACCAGGTGTTGTTGCCATTCTTGGCATGATCGCTGCCTGCGCAGCGGTGGGCCTGGTGTCGGCCACCGACGCGCTTGGACCGGCGCTGGCCCCGGGTGAGGTGCGACGCTCGCTGGTCAACGCGGTGGCTGCGGGCTGCGGCTTCATCCTCTTCTTTGTAGCCCTGCACCAGGCGGGCTCTGGCGCCGGACTGTGGCCGGTGGCCCTGGCGCAGAGCGCCGGCCTCATCCTTGTGGTGTGCAGTGTGCTGGCCGTCGCGGCGTCAGGCCGCGTGCGGATCACAGATCTGCGCCGCGTCTTCCCTCACGCGATACTCGTCGGGTTGTTGGGCGGCGGCGCCACGCTCGCCTACTTCTTCGCCGTCCACCTCGGGCTGCTCAGTGTCACCGCCGTCATCGCATCGCTGTACCCCGCGGCGACGGTGGTCCCGGCCATGCTCCTGCTGCATGAACGCCTTCGTGCGGTGCAAACGGCAGGGCTGGCGCTGGCGGCGGTGTCGCTGGTGCTGCTCAGTGTGTGACCCTTGCTGAGTTGACAGCAGCGCAGCGCGTGGTGATCCTCATCCAGGAGAACCACACCGTCGACAACTACTTCGGCGGCCTGGCGCCGTGGGGCGCGAACGTGGCCACGGGCTGGCCCGTGCTGCAGAACCCGCCACCAAAGCCGCCGTTCAGCGCGTCCTATCCGCCGCACAACCGGCAGGCCTACTTCGAATGGCTCACCAGCGGCAAGGCAGAGCATTCGCAGGTCGACACCGCCACAGTCCTCCCCTACTACCTGCACCTGGCTGTCAGCTATGCGTTTCTGGAGAATCACTGCGCCGGCTTCGGCACGGACTCGACAGCGAACCACATGCTCCTGGTGGGCGGGCAGAGCCCGACGCTGAGAAACCCCGCGAGCGGCACGGCGCCGGAATGGGACCTCCCGTCGGTACCCGGTAGCGCCGGCGACCATGGACTCACCTGGCGGTGCTACAGCGATGACGGCTACCCGGTCAGCTTCTACACACAACTCAAGGCATCGCCGTCCGTTGTTCCGCTGTCCCACCTGAGCAGCGACGCGGCAGCGGGCGCGCTGCCGCAGCTCATGTACATCTGGCATCGCAGTGGTCTCGACGAACACCCACCGTCCGATGTCACCGCCGGCATGAACGCTGTGTGGCAGGCGGTCGACACCATCGTGAACGCCGGTGGTTGGGACGACACAGTCTTCATGCTCACCTGGGACGACTGGGGTGGCTTCGACGACCACGTGGCCACACCGGCGGTGGAATACACGCCTGACAACGTGCAGGTGGCATACGGTGCGCGGGTGCCGCTGCTGATGTTCGGCGGACGGGTGAAACCCGGCATCGATTCGCGCTGGTGCTCGCACATCAGCATCCCCAAGACGGCGTTGCAATTGCTGGATTTGCCGCCGCTCGGCGTGCCGCGCCTCGACGATGACGCGGGTCTCGCGGACTTGGTGGATACGTCGCGGCAAGCGAATCCGCAGCCGCCGGCGTATGGCACCGCCCTGGCTCCGTTGACGCCGCCGTCACCGAGACCCGCGCCGCGTCCGCTGCCCCCGCAACCGAGCGGCCGGCCGCAGCCGGTGGGACCGGTGATCAGGCGCAGCGGAGCAGCGCTGCCACCGCCGAACGACGCGCCGCTGCCGAAACAGCCGGCGCCGCCGCAGTAGCGGCTACCTCGCGGCCGCCCGTGGGCGGTGTCCAGGTCCTCCATCAGGTTGGTGACGTCGGGGTGCCACAACCGGAGGCGTAGTCCCAGCCCGATCAAGTCCACACGCACCGCCTTCGCACGGATGTTCGATCAAGCCAGCCGGACGCGGTACACCGTTGGTAGGCTGGCTGCGGAGGTGTTCATCATGCTCAGGCGCTTGACGTCGGGCTTCCTACTCATCGTCGGTGGTGTCGGCATCGCCGTCGGAGCCTTCTTCCACTGGGCGACCATCGCCGGTCACGACGTGACCGCGTTCTCCTTCGGCGGCGGCAACCTGGATGCAATCGTCAGCTTCGTCATCGCAGGTGTGCTGTGCCTTCTGGGCCTGGTCATGGCATCCAGGCTCGCGTTTCCCATCACCCGGCTGTTCGCTCTGCTCGCTTCGATATGCGCGCTGGCCTGGGCGGGTCTGGTGGCGCTCCTCATAAGCGGCTTCGCATCGAGCGTCGCCTCGGTCGGCGTCTCCACCGTGCCGGGCGCCTTCCACATCGCCTTTCTGATCACGGCCGGCGCAGCCGTGGTGGCGTTCTTCGGTGGGCTCGCGGCCGCGATGATGCCGGGTCCGATTGTCTCTCCTCGAGAGAAGTCGCCGACCGGGTCGCGGTCTGCCGCGCCGGTCCAGGCACAACCGCCGCGGGCTGCCAGCCCGGCGCCCAGGTAGGGTCCCCGGCCCGGGAATTAGGTGGCGGCGCCGATGCCGCTACCTGCCGTGACAGTACTTGTACTTCTTCCCGGAGCCGCAGGGACAGGGCTGGTTGCGCCCAACTT
>JAFAJR010000207.1 GCA_019236085.1 Candidatus Dormiibacterota bacterium | reverse complement strand
CGACGTTCGAGTATGGCCACGAGCCCTGGGACGGCGCGGCGTCGGCGGTCGCGGCGTACAGCACGCCCAGTTCGGGCCCTGGATTCCCGCAGCCGCTCGCCACCAACGTCGTCTACGTGGGTGACTACGATCGCGGCGACATCGAGGCTGTGCAGTTCGACCCGACCTACCACACGCCGATGTCGGACACAATTGTCGACACCGGCGCCGGCAGCATCGCCGACCTCGAGGAAGGCCCGGACGGCAACCTCTATTTCGTCAGCATTTTCCAGGGCACCATGTCCGAGATCTCGGCGCCGGGTCCCTTCCCCCCGATCGCCGCCGGCACGGCTACGCCCGAGACCGCCAACCCGTTGAACGTGGACTTCTCGTCGGCGGGATCGAGTGATCCCTACGGCGCACCACTCAGCTTCTCGTGGAATTTCGGTGACGGCAGCCCTGCGTCCACCGCTGCAGACCCAACACACATGTACACGCTGCCCGGCTCCTACACGGCGACGCTCACGGTTTCGGACCCCACGCATAGCAGCAGCACCAACATCGCGGTAATTGCTGGGACGCCACCACCCATGGTGACGATCAACGCGCCCTCGACCTACAACGCCGGCCAGACCATCAACTTCAGCGGCACCGCTGTCGACTCCGTGGACGGGGTCATGCCGGGGTACGACTACACATGGAAGGTCGATTTCATCAGCAACGGGGTTGTGGAGCCCTCCTGGTACGGCGAGGTGGCGTACCCGTTCTACGGGCCGATGACGGGAAGCACAAGTGGGTCGGTCACGATCCCTGTCGATCCGTATCAAACGCCGAACACGTATTACCGCATCAGCCTCACGGCGACTGACTCCCTGGGGCTTTCGACAACAGCGACCCAGAACGTGACGCCCAACCTGACCACGCTGTCGGTGAGCGCCAATGTCGCCGGCGCCGGCTTCTACGTCGACGGGCTGTGGCAGACCCAACCCTATTCGGCGAGTGACGTCGTGGGAGCGCAGCACGCGCTGCTCGGCATGCCCTCGGCGCAGGTCATCTCCGCGACACGCTACCGCTTCGGCGGCTGGGCAGACGGCAGCGCCCTGACTGACACCGTCACCACGCCCTCCGGCGGCGGCTCGTACACGGCCGACTACGACCCGGTCACCGCTGGGGTGCCCTCGCCCTGGCAATCAACCGATGTCGGCGCGCCGGTGACCCCGGGGGGTGCCGACTATTCCAGCGCCAGCCAGAGCTTCTACCTGGACGGAGCGGGAACAGACGTGTATCCCCCCAACGTGCAGTTCCACTACGTGTATCAAACACTGACCGGTGACGGCACGATCGTCGCCCGCGTCCGCTACCAGAGCAACTCGAGCCCCTGGGCCAAAGCCGGCGTCATGGTCATGCAGTCGCCCCCTTCGTCAACGGCGCCTTTCGTCGATGCGTTCGTGACGCCGGATGTGAGCCCGGCGACGCCGAACATCAACGGCGTCGGCTGCGTGCCGGGCGACGGATGCATGGCGCCACTGCCCGCGATCACGCCGGCAATGGGCAACGGCGCCCGGATGCAGACCTCGTCCACCTATTCCGCGACACCCGCGAGCTATCCGGCCAACTTCAGCGCGCCCAACAAGTGGGTGAAGCTGGTCAAGAGCGGCAGCACCTTCACCTCGTTCATATCGTCCGATGGCGTGAACTGGACCCAGATGGGAGCCGCCACCGTGTCTATGACAGGCCCGGTGACGTTCGGCCTCTTCGACACCGGGCACGACAGCGGTCAGCTGAGCACGGTGGCGTTCGACAACGTGCAGGTGACGCCGGCCAACACCGGGCCACCGCCACCGGGAGTGCCGCCCCCGTGGGCTGACACCGACGTGGGCAACCCGGCACTCGCCGGATCCGCGAGCTATGCGAACGGGGTCTTCACGCTCAACGGCGGCGGCGCCGACATCTGGGGAAGCAGCGACCAGTTCAACTACGTGTACCAGCCGGACAGCGGCAACGCCACGCTCATCGCGAGGATCACGTCACAGTCGAACACGAGCAGCAACGCCAAAGCCGGCATCATGTTCAAGCAGTCGACGACTGCCGGCTCTGACTACATGCTCATCGCCGAAGGGCCCGGGTACACCAAGGTTCAGTGGGATTTCAACGGGTCATCGCAGACGACCACGCTGACAATGCCCAACGCATGGATGAAGCTCGTCCGCGTGGGCAGCGCGGTCACCGCCTACATCTCGAGCGACGGCGTGAACTGGACCACTGTGCTGCACAAGACGTTGCCGCTCACGGGTTCTGCCACGGCCGGCTTATACGTGTGCTCGCACAACGCGAAGGCCCTGGGCACCGCGACCTTCGACAACGTGAGCTTCACATCGCCGTAGCCAGCGGCGATCGGTTCGCACTCGTTTCAGGGACAAGGGAAGCAGCCAGCCGGTCGAGCACATCACGAAAGTCACGCAGCCCGCTGCCACGAAGGGCGCTGATCGCCAGCGGCGAGCTCCCCGCGACGTCGCCGAGCCGCATGCGCACGCTGCGTAGCGCGGCCGGGGCAAGCCGGTCAGCCTTGTTCAGCACCAACAGCGACGGCTGGGCACACCCCATGTCCTCGAGGGTGTCGAGCACGGTTTGCAGCTGCTGCTCGCAATCCGGATGCGAGCCGTCGACGATGATCGCCAGCAGGTGCGCCTGGCGCACCTCCTCCAGCGTCGCGGCAAAGGCTTCCACCAGCTCGTGTGGCAGGTTTTGGATGAAACCGACGGTATCTGTGACGATGACGCGGCGTCCGGACGGCAGGTCGAGACGCCGTGACGTCGGGTCGAGCGTGGCGAACAGCAGGTTGTCGGCGAGCACCTCGGAATGGGTGAGCCGGTTGAGCAGCGTCGACTTGCCAGCATTGGTGTAGCCGACCAGGGCACACGACGCCAGCGGCACGTCGGTGCGCGCTGTGCGCCTGGTCTGACGCTGCCGTTCGATGACGGCGAGGCGCTGCTTGAGGCGCTTCAGCCGTTGGCGGATCAGGCGCCGGTCCACCTCGATCTGCGTCTCGCCCGGCCCACCGCGAAGGCCGACGCCGCCTCGCTGCCGCTCGAGGTGGGACCACCCGCCGGCGAGGCGCGGCAGGGCGTGCTCCAGCTGCGCCATCTCCACTTGAACGCGGCCCTCGGCGGTCGTCGCCCGCCGGGCAAAGATGTCGAGGATCACCTCGGTGCGGTCCAGCACCGTCACATCCCAGGCCTCTCCCAGGTTGCGCTGCTGGCGCGGGGTCAGCGCGTCGTTGAACAGCACCGTCGGCCTCCCCAGCTCGGCGATCCGTGAGCCGACCGTGTCCACCGCGCCGGAGCGCAGGAAGGTTGCCGGGTGCGGCTCGTGGAGCGTGAGCAGCACGCGCTCCACAACCTCGCTGTCGAGGGTGCGTGCCAGCTCCTCGAGCTCATCGAGCTCGAGCTCACGGAGGTCCCGGTCCCGCCGCCCGGTGGCGGTGCCGAGGATGAGGACGCGTTCTCGCGGGGCCATGCCGCACAAGCCTAGTGCCAGCCGGCCGTACGGCGGTCTGCCGAGGTTGGTCAAGCGTCAGGACTGTCAAGCTGCTTGACAAATGTCGAGCCCCACATCCTTAATGCGTCGTCATGACCGACGACATCCCCCTCCCGGCGCTGCTCCGAGCCTCCCGGGGCGCCTACTCCCATTCGATCCGTCGCCACCTCGCCGAGGCGGGCTTCGAGGACATGCCCCGCAACGGTCCCTACGTGCTCGGCGGCGTGGTCAACCGGGGTGGCTCGATCTCCGACCTGGTGCGGCAGCTCGGCGTCAGCAAGCAGGCGGCGAGCGAGCTTGTCGATTCGCTGGTCGAGCTCGGCTTCATGCGGCGCGAGCTGGACGTCACCGACCGCCGCCGCGTACGCATCGAGGTTACCGACCGTGGACGCCAGGCTGCGGCCGCGGTGAAGACAGGGGTCGACGCGGTGGACGCGGAGCTGGCGACGCGGCTCTCGCCACAGCAGCTGGCCGGGCTGCGGACCGGGCTTGTCGAGCTCTGCGCCATCCGCGAGGAGATGGAGGATGCGATACGTCATCAGGAAGGCGGCGGCTGACGCGGTTTGCCGGTCGCGCGGCGGCGGTATCATCGCCACAGCACAACAGCGTCATCGTGGGGGCGTTTGGTTTCGACGGTGTCGTGGGTCGTGCGATGGCGAGCCGAGCCCCGGGCTCGTAAACCGGGAAAACAATACGTGCGAATGACGCACCCGTCGCTCTCGCCGCGTAAGCGGTAGGACGACAAAAGACTCAGGCTTCGGCCTGACGTCGGCCGCGCTCTCGGTTGCGGAGCGCGGACCCGACGTTAATGCAAGCGGCCTTGCCGGCTGACGGCGCCTCGGCGTCAGCAGGGACTCACACCGAGACTGGCCGACACGAAGCCTGGTCCCAGGGCGTCGCGACGGTGAGAACAAAACCGGGACTACGCTCGTAGAGGTCGCATGGAACGCGGCTTCGGACGCGGGTTCGATCCCCGCCGCCTCCAAGCCCAGCCACACCCGTCATGGCCGCATTCAAGGTACGGCCGTGAAGGGGATCGTCGCCACCCGCGTTCATTGCAGAACGAGCCACTGGTGTCCGTCGATGAGCTCGCGCACCGCATCGATGTGACCGGC
>JAFAJR010000029.1 GCA_019236085.1 Candidatus Dormiibacterota bacterium | reverse complement strand
TCTGGTCCCGGCCGACGCGCATCAGGGCGATCACCGGGCCGCCACGCTGGGCATGCGCTTCCCACAGCTGGCCGAGCAGCGGCCGCGGCCCCCAGCCGAGGTCGTCCGGCAGCATGCACAGGAAAGGAGCGTCGCCGGCGGCTTCGGCGGCGCAGAGCACCGCATGGCCCAGGCCCTTCGGCTCGGGCTGGCGCACCACGGTGATGTCGGCGAGATGGCCGGCGTGGCGGACCGCCTCGAGCTCGGCGGTCTTGCCGCGCTCCTCGAGACGCCGCTCCAGCTCGGGAGCCGGACGCAGGTGATCGGCGATCACGTCCTTGCCCTCGCCCAGCACCAGCACGATCTCGGTGGCGCCCGCGGCCACCGCCTCCTCCACCGCCCACTGAATGACGGGACGATCGAGCACGGGGAAGAGCTCCTTGGGCAGAGCCTTGGTGGCGGGAAGAAAGCGCGTCCCCAGGCCCGCGGCCGGGATCACGCAGCGACGCACGGTCACGGCGGCGCATTGTCGCCTCTGCGGGTCGAGCCGTGCTCTCTGTCATGGCGTCGCTACCCTGTGGCGAATGTCCGACGTCAGGAGCCGAATCGCCGCCGCGTTGGCTGAAGCACTGCGTGAAATCGGCGTTGCTGAAGGCGTCGACCCGGTGGTCGAGCCCTCGGCACGGCCGGAATTTGGCGATTTCTCGACACCGGCGGCCATGGCGAGCGCGAAGGTGCTGCGACGGTCGACACGCGACATCGCGCAACAACTCTCCGACCGGCTCACGGCCGCGAATGTCGAGGCGGTCTCCGCCTGGAGCGTGAGCGGTGGTTTTGTCAATGCCCACCTCGACGCGGCGACATGGGGCCGCGAGGTCATCGACGCTGCCGTCGCGATGCCAGGTATCGAACGCGTGACAATGCCGGAGGGGCATGCCGTGTTTCCGGGCAAGACCCTGGTGGAGCACACGGCAACCAACCCCAACAAGGCGGCGCACGTGGGGCATCTGCGCAACGCATGCATCGGCGACACCGTGGCCAGGGTGCTGCGCCGCACAGGCCACACAGTTGAGGTCGAGAACTACATCGACGACACCGGCGTGCAGGTGGCCGACGTTGCGGTTGGCATTCGCGACCTCGGCCTCACGCCGCTGGACGGCGAGCCGTTCGACCAGTTCTGCTCGCGTGTCTACGTCGAGGTGTCGCGCCGCTACGAGCACGACCCGGCGCTGCAGCAGCAGCGTGCGGCGGTGCTGCACGACATCGAGGCCGGCAAGACCGACACGGCGAGCTTCGTGAAGGACATCGCCCGGCGCGTGGTCGCCTGTCACCTCGCGACGATGGCGCGCTTCGACATTCGGTACGACCTGCTGACGTGGGAGTCCGACATCATCGCGCTGGGCTTCTGGCGGCAGGCGTTCGATCTGCTGCGCGACAGCGGCGCCATCGCCCATGCCGACTCGGGACAGCACGCGGGCTGCTGGGTGCTGCCGCCGGAGAGCGACCCGCACGACCTCGACAGCGATGCGGCGAAGGTGCTGGTGAAATCCGACGGCGTGGCCACGTACACGGCGAAGGACATCGCCTATCAGCTGTGGAAGTTCGGCATGCTGGGGCGCGATTTCCAGTACACCCGCTGGGATCCTGGCGATCCGTCGAGCCCGATGACGACCTCCGCCGAAGGTGACAGCGCGGACGTCCATTTCGGTGGCGCCCAGCGCGTGGTCAACGTCATCGATGCGCGGCAAGCGTATCCACAGCGTGTGGTCACGACTGCGCTGCGGCGGCTCGGCCATGAAGCAGCGGCTGACAACTCCATCCATCTGGCATACGAGGTCGTGGCGCTGACTCCGGCTGCGGCGGCAGTGCTGGGCGTGCCCCTGGAAGCAGGGCGTGAGATGTATGCCTTGAGCGGACGCCGCGGCATCGAGGTGCGCGCCGACGACCTGCTCGACCGCGCAGTGCAGCGTCTGTCAGAGAAGGCGCGCGATGCTGACAGCGCTCGCGATGTGGCAGCCGGAGCTGTCCGCTACTACCTGTTGCGCTTCTCGCTCAACCAGATCATCGCCTTCGACTTCGACGAGGCGCTGCGTGTCACCGGCGACACTGGCGTGTACCTGCAGAACGCACACGCCAGAGCCTCCGGCATCCTCCGCAAGGTGAGCGACGACGGAATCGCATACACGGTGCCGAGTTCGCTGGAACGGGTGGAGCGGGCGCTGCTGCACCGTATCGACGGCTACACGTGGGCACTTGCCGAGACGGCGCGGGCCCTGGCGCCATCGGTGCTGACTGCGTATGCGTTTTCTCTGGCGTCAGCGCTCAGCGACTTTTACGAGCACACATCGCCCATCGTCCGGGAAGCGGACGCCGAGGTGCGGCGATTCCGGCGGGCGCTGGTGGCTGCAACGCGAGCCACGCTGGGCGATGCCCTGCGCACCCTGGGGATGGCTGCACCCGACCGCGTCTAGCTCTCAGTCGGGACGGGCTTCGTCCACCGAGCGCGGAAAGCGCGACTCGCCGCTTCGCACAGCACCCTGCGGCACCATCCACGGAATCACGCGAACGCTGAAGCGGCCGGCGGTCACCGCCGGGTCTGGATGCGCAGCGAGGATGCGCTGCACCTCGTCGGGCGGGACAGTCCAGATGCTGAGGCCACGCAGCACGCGGTCGTCATAACCGAGCAGCGGGCCTGCCGCAATCAACACCCCCTGGTCGTGCAGGTCTGCGAGGTGCGCGAGATGCTCACTCTGC
>JAFAJR010000178.1 GCA_019236085.1 Candidatus Dormiibacterota bacterium | reverse complement strand
ACGCCGTGACTGCCGTTGACCTCAGCGCAGGTCATCAATCGCGCATTCGACGGGTCCGCCGCGGGAGGCTGCGGCGGACAGGATGGCAGACATGGCGGCAAACCCCGGCCAAGAGTCTGCGCGGCCTTGGCCGTAGGTGTGGCCCCGCCCTCCGGGGCACGCGCCGGTTCGCGGACCGCGCCGCATGCTGTCAGGCCGACAAGCACCGCTGCCGCCACGCCTGCGATGGCACAGCGGCGCACGGGGTTCATGACGATGCTCAATACGCCCGCCGATCCCGAGCGGTTCCGAACGTCTTGCCCTCGACGAAGGTCACAGTCCCCAGCGGTCAGCCGACCCCTTCATCATCCAGCGCGGCAATCAACTCCGCTGCAATGCTGCGGACATCAGCAGACGCAGCTTCGTCCGCGTCAACCAGGGTTGCAAGTTGTCGCGCCTGGCGCAGCAGATCTGCGACCAGATCGGGATCGTGATCTGCCCATCCACCGGAGGCGAGCAGCCTCAGCGACTTGCCAACACCCCCGTGTGCATCAGTCACCAACAGCCTCCTGCGGCTCCCTGAACAGCATCGCGCGGCACGGCGCGTGCCGCAGCACATAGGGCGCGGTCTTGCCCATGTAGAACTCGCCGAACCGCTGGCGGAACGGCAGCCCGATGACCACCAGGTCCGCTCCCCACTCCGAGATCTCGTCGACGATGGCTGGACCCGCCTCCCGCGCCTGCAGCAGCTCCGTCTCGACCTCAGTGTCGAGTTCGTCGCCCACATTCTTGGCGCGCTGCAGGAGCGCTTCCGCCTTCTCCGTGTCGGCGTCCTGGACGGTGCCCAGCGCCAGGCTGCGCTTCACCTCGAGCACCGTGACGACGTTGACCCGCGCCCGAGCCCGCCGTGCCAGCCGGCAGGCCAGCCGGACCACCTCGTCGTCCGTCTGCGAGCCGTTGATCGGCGCCATGATCCGGCGCGGCACGAACCCCTGCATGGCTGCCGAATCCTACCCCGTAGAATGCCGCGGAGCCGGAAGGCGCTGAGGAGTGCACAGTGAAGATCGTCATCGTCGGCTGCGGGCGCGTCGGGTCCCGCATGGCGAGACAGCTCGACGATGAAGGCCACGACGTGACCATCATCGACGAGAAGGTGTCGGCGTTCAGCCGGCTGGGCGACGGTTTCAAGGGCAACATGGTGGTGGGCACCGGCATCGACGAGGAGGTGCTCAGGCGAGCCGGCATCGAGGGCGCCGACTGCTTCGCCTCGGTCACCAACGGCGACAACCGCAACATCATGGCCGCGCAGATCGCCAAGGCCGTCTTCAAGGTCCCGCGTGTGATCACCCGCATCTACGACCCCATCCGCGAAGAGGTGTTCCGCGAGTTCGGGATGGAGACAATCTGCTCGACGACGCTTGTCGCCGGCTTCATCGCCGACTACTTTCGCAACGGCGTGAACGCGGCCCACCCTGAGGGATTGCCGCAATGACCACCGCGCAGGACCGTCCCTACGTGCTGATCATCGGCGGCGGCAAGGTGGGTTTCTACCTGGCCCGCCACCTCACCGAGCGCGACTACGAGGTGACGCTCGTGGAGAAGGATCCGGAACGGGCCGAGCGGATCGAGCAGCTCCTGGGGTCGGTCATCGTCATGGTCGGCGACGGGGACGAGATGGAGTTCCTGGGCAAGACCGGCATCGAGCGGGCAGGCGTTGTCGTCGCCTGCACGGGTGACGACGAGGACAACCTCATCGCCTGCCAGCTGGCGAAGGGCAAGTTCCACGTGCCCCGGACTATCGCCCGGGTCAACAACCCGGTGAACGTGCGCGTCTTTCAGGCGCTGGGTGTCGACGCCCCGATATCGGCGACGGAGCTGCTGATGGGTCTCATCGAGGCGGAGCTCGGCGGTTCAGAGATGGTGAAGGGGGTTGCCGTCAAGTCGTCGGGCGCGGCTCTGGTCGACGTGGCGCTCCCCAACCTGTCAGGCCTTGCGGGTCAGCGTCTGGAGAAGGTGAAGCTGCCCGAGGGTGCGCTGGTTGTGTGCATCGTCCGCGACGGCCGAGCCGTGCCGCCGCAGCCTGACGAGGTCATCCAGGAGCAGGACGAGTTGATCGTCTACTCGCGCCGCCTGGACGTGGAGGATGTTCGCCGCTCCCTCACCGTCTGAGGGCGGTCAGGAGCGCAGCAGGGCTACTCGGCTTTGCCGATCTTGAACATCTTGGTGCCGCAGACCGGGCAGGTACCGGTCACGGCGGGCTTGCCATTCTTCATGGTGATCGCCTGCGGGTTCTGCATCTCGCGCTGTTGCTTGCACTTGAGGCATTGGCCCTTTGCCATGTCCTCGTCCTCCGATGCTGGGTGGGGGGTGGGCAGGCCGCCCGCCGCTGGGTCGGGCGCATTCTACGCGCCCGGTCGTGAATTCGGGCTGAATATGGAAGGGGCGGGTCAGACGGCCGCTGCCGCGTGCTCCTTGGAGTGGGCGTCAATGAGCTTCTGGGCGACGTGGGCCGGCACCTCCTCGTAGTGCGAGAAGCTCATCGAATAGCGGCCCCGGCCCTGGGTCATCGCCCGCAGCTCGATGGGAAACGTGTACATCTCAGACTGGGGCACCTGGGCGTTGACCTCGGCCTTGCCCTCACCCAGCGGGTTCATGCCGCCAACCCGGCCGCGCTTGCTATTCAACAGGCCCATCACGTCGCCGGTGTTGCGCTCGGGCACCACCACGCGGACCTCCATCACGGGTTCCAACAGCACCGGGCTCGCCTTGTGCACCGCCTCGCGCATGGCCATCGATCCGGCGATCTGGAATGCGATGTCCTTGCCGTCAACCGGATGCGTGGACCCGTCGACCAGCCGCACCTTGACGTCGACGATCGGATTACCGCTGACGGCCCCCTGCTCAATCGTCTGCTTCACACCCTTTTCGACAGAGGGGCGGAACTGCTGAGGTATCGAGCCGCCGAAGATCTTGTCCTCCCATTGGTACCCCGTGCCGCGGGGTAGCGGCTCGATCTCGATCGTGGCGTCACCGTAGAGACCGGCTCCGCCTGACTGCTTCTTGTACTTGTGCGCCACGCGTGCAGTGCCCTGGATGGTTTCGCGATAGGGGATGCGCGGCGGCCGCAACTCCGCGTCGACTCCGTACTTGCGCTTCATGCGCTCCAGCGCGACGTCAAGGTGAACATCGCCCAGGCCGTGCACCAGCACCTCGTTGGTCACGGAGTCGCGGTCGGTTGTGAAGGCGATGTCCTCCTCAGCCAGACGGGCGAGCGCCGACATGATCTTGTCCTCGTCGCCCTTGCTCTTGGCGACGATCGCCGCCGCATACGACGATTGCGGGCGGTTGATCGCGTCGACACGGACCAGCGCATCGCGAGCGCACAGGGTGTCGCCGGTTTCGGTGTGCACCAGCTTGGTGACCACACCGATGTCGCCCGCTTCCACCACCGGAACCTGCACGATGCTCTTGCCCATCGGCTGCCCCAGTTGCGCGAAGCGCTCCTCCTGATTGAGACGCACTGTGAGGGGATGGCTGTCGCCGGTGAGGCGGCCGCGCAGCACCTTCACGTAGCTGACCTTGCCGAATGTGTCGACGACCGTCTTGAA
>JAFAJR010000008.1 GCA_019236085.1 Candidatus Dormiibacterota bacterium | reverse complement strand
GGCTTTCTCCACCGGCTGTGGCCACGCGTCCGTCCAGCGAGGCTGCGAACTTGGCGGTGACGAACGGCATCGCAGTGATGGCGTGATGGATGTAGAACTCGTTGAGCCGCTCAACTTCGGTCGCTCGTACGCCGAGCGTGACCTCGATCCCGGCGTCGCGCAGCCTGCGCAGGCCGGCCCCGCGCTCTCGCGGATTGGGGTCTTCCATGGCACAAACGACCCGTGCTGGGGCAGCCGCGATCACCGCATCCACGCAGGGGGGCGTTCGTCCCTGATGGGTGCACGGCTCCAGCGTGAGATACACGGTGGACCCTGCCGCCGCATCCCCGGCTTTGCGCAGTGCTAGCACCTCCGCATGCGCGCCCCCGGCCCGCTCGTGGTGGGCGGCGGCGACCACCTTCCCGTCGTGCACAACAACGCAGCCGACCATCGGGTTGGGACTGGTTCGGTGATCAGCTCGTCGCGCCTCCTCGAGGGCGACCGCCATCAAGGCGTCGTCGCTCACAGCAAGGTCACTCACGCGCCGACGGCTGTGCGCGGCGGGCTCAATGTGCCGTCAGGTCGCAGCTCCCGCCGCGCTTCGAGCGACGCGCGCAGCTGACCGCACGCCGCGTCGACGTCTCCGCCGCGCGTGTCGCGCACCGTCACCTGAACGCCGCGCAGCTGGTGAAGAAACTGTCGCGCCACCTCGGGGTCAGGCGGCCCCCACGAGCTGCCCTCGATGCGGTTCATGGGGATCACGTTCACGTGGGCGCCGCACGACCGTGCCAGCTCACGCAGGGCTTGCGCCTGCTGCAGTGAGTCGTTGACCCCGCCGATGAGACACCACTCCACGCTGATGCGCCGTCCGGTGGCAGAAGCGTAGGAACCTGCGGCACTCAGCAGCGCCGCGATGGGATGGGCGCGATTCAGCGGCACCAGTCGGTTGCGCAGTTCGTCGGTCGCCGCGTGCAGCGAGATCGCGAGGGTGACCGGCGGCGCCTCTCGCTGCAGCCGCGTGATGCCGGGGACCACGCCGCTGGTCGACACCGTGATCCGCCTGGCGCTGATGCCGGCAGCACCGGTGAGGACGTGCAGCGACTCGATTGTGGCCGCCGCGTTGGCCAGCGGTTCTCCCATGCCCATGTACACGACATGCGTCACCGGGCCGAAGCCGTGGCGATGCAGCGCGTGTCCCGCGAGGCGCACCTGGTCGACGATCTCGGCAGCTGTGCAGCTGCGCCGGAGCCCCATGCGGCCCGTGGCGCAGAAGGGACAGCCCACCGCACATCCCACCTGCGAGCTGACGCACGCGGTGCCGCGACGGCGCGATGCTCCGCGGGCAGGAGTCTCCATCGCCACGGTCTCCACCGTGAGCGAATCGTCGAGTCCGCAGAGCAGCTTGATGGTCGCGCCGGCGTCGGCCGTCCGCTCCGCTGCCACCGTCGCTGTGCTGAAGCGAACCTGCGCGTCGAATGTGCTGCGCAGCTCTGTGGGAAGCTGCCGCACGTCGTCCAGCGTTGCCACGAACGGCTGCCAGGGCGCGGCGCGGAGCTGCGCCGCGCGGTACTCCGGTATCCCGAGCCGGCCGCACAAGGTTCGCAGACCCGCGTCGTCGAGTGTGCTCAGCGCAGGCGCCGGGTGCATGAGAACCATGGTACGTGCGATGGGATTGCTAGGCTTCGAGTGTGAAGAGTGTGCTCGGCGCGCTGCTCGGAGTCCCCGGCACAATCCTTGTCGCCGGGGGGCTGGGGCTGATGGGCGTCACCGTCTTCAGCAGGATCGTCCGGCGCGGCGATCGTGAGCCTATCCGCTGGGCGCACCTGGCGCTCGGCCTCTTCATGCTGGTGCTCGGGGCAGCGTTGGTCGATCTCGAGGTCATCTTCGTCGGCGCCAGCTAATCAGCGCGAGGGCGTCACCGGCAACCCGATCAGGCTGAGGAACTCCGCGCGACACTTGGGGTCGGTGCGCATTGCTCCGGTGAGCGCAGAGGTCACGGCCATGCTGTTTTGCTTCTGCACACCGCGCATCATCATGCAGAGGTGCGCCGCCTCGATGACGACAGCGGTGCCGTACGGATGCACCGCGTCGTCGATGGCATTGGCGATCTCGGTGGTGAGGCGCTCCT
>JAFAJR010000356.1 GCA_019236085.1 Candidatus Dormiibacterota bacterium | reverse complement strand
GTGGCGCTCGACCTGGGAGCGATGGTCGCCGGTGCCAAGTACCGCGGCGAGTTCGAGGACCGGCTGAAGGCAGTGCTGCGCGAGGTCACCGGTTCGGACGGCCAGGTGATCCTGTTCATCGACGAGCTGCACACGCTGGTCGGCGCGGGCGCCGCTGAAGGCGCCATGGACGCCGGCAACATGCTGAAGCCGGCGCTGGCACGCGGCGAGCTGCGCTGCATCGGTGCGACGACGCTCGACGAATACCGCAAGCACATCGAGAAGGACGCGGCGCTGGAGCGACGCTTTCAGCCCATCGTGGTGCAGCCACCGTCGGTCGAGGACACGATCAGCATCCTTCGCGGATTGAAGGAGCGCTACGAGGTGCACCACGGCGTGCGCATCCAGGATTCCGCGATCGTCGCAGCCGCGGTGCTGAGTGACCGCTACATCGCGGATCGCTTCCTGCCCGACAAGGCGATCGACCTCATCGACGAAGCCGCGTCTCGGCTGCGCATCGAGATCGATTCCATGCCGACCGAGCTCGACGTGGTGGAGCGCGAGATCCGCCAGCTGGAGATAGAGCGCGAAGCGCTGCGCAAGGAGACGGACGCTGCATCCAAGGAGCGGCTGACGGCGCTCGAGCGCGAGCTCGCCGACCTGCAGGAACGTGCCAAGGGACTGCGCTCGCGCTGGGAGCAGGAGAAGGGCGCGATAGCTGCCATTCGTGACATCAAGCAGCGCATCGAGCAGACCAGGCACGATGCAGAACGAGCCGAGCGCCTCGCTGACTTCGGCCGGGCGGCAGAGCTGCGCTACGGCGTGCTCAACGACCTGGAACGCGGGCTGCAGCAGGAGCAGTCACGGCTCGTGGAGATGCAAGGCGGCCGTCCGCTGCTCAAGGAAGAGGTGGGCGAGGAGGATGTGGCCGGCGTGGTGTCGCGCTGGACAGGAATTCCTGTATCCCGGATGCTCGAGGGCGAGATGCAGAAGCTGCTGCGAATCGAGCAGGACCTGCATCTCCGGGTCGTGGGGCAGGACGACGCCGTCACGGCTGTGGCCAACGCGGTGCGCCGCGCCCGTGCCGGGCTTGCAGACCCGCAGCGGCCCATCGGCTCCTTCATCTTCCTGGGTCCGACCGGTGTGGGCAAGACGGAGCTGGCCCGTGCGCTCGCCGAGCTGCTGTTCGACAACGAGCAAGCGATGGTGCGCATCGACATGAGCGAATACATGGAGAAGCACACGGTGTCGCGGCTCATCGGCGCGCCACCCGGATACATCGGGTACGACGAAGGCGGTCAGCTCACCGAGGCCGTGCGGCGCCGTCCCTACAGCGTGCTGCTGCTCGACGAGGTCGAGAAGGCGCACCACGACGTGTTCAACGTGCTGCTGCAACTGCTCGAGGACGGCAGGCTCACGGATGGGCAGGGCCGCACTGTCGACTTCCGCAACTGCGTCGTCATCATGACCAGCAACCTCGGCTCGCAGACCATCGCGTCGCTGCCCGACAACGCCGCGCCGCAGCAGTGGGAGCAGGTGCGCGACGCGGTGCTTGCCGAATTGCGCCAGCACTTCCGTCCGGAGTTCCTCAACCGCGTGGACGACGTCATCCTCTTCGCCAGGCTCGACCGCGCGCAGCTGCGAGACATCGTGCGCATCCAGCTGCGCGGGCTCGACGACCGCCTGGCAGCGCGTTCGCTCACCCTGCATGTCAGCGGTGCGGCAGTTGATCTGCTCGCCGACGAAGGCTACGACCCAGTGTATGGCGCGAGGCCGCTGAAGCGCGTGATCCAGCGCCGCCTGCAGGACCCGATCGCCATGGCGATCCTCGAGGGCCACATCCGTGAAGGCGACACGGTGGAGGTGGACGCCCACGACGGACAGCTCAGCATCGGCGGCCAGGCCGCATCGTCGGCTGTGGCAGAAGCAACAGTCGAGGTCTGAGCTACGCTCTGGGCGTGAGCAGCGAACGCGCCCCGCGCTTGAGCGCCAGCCCGCTGCTCATCGCCACGTCATCGCTGTTCGTCGCCTGCTTGGTGACGTCGAACATCATCGCAGTCAAAGTGGCGAGTCTCGGGCCCTTCTCGGTACCGGCTGCGATCGTGATCTTCCCGCTTGCGTACCTCTTCGGTGACGTGCTCACGGAGGTGTGGGGATACCGCACAGCGCGTGCGGTCATCTGGTCAGGTTTTTTGGCGAACATCGTCGTGGTCCTGTTCATCGCCGCGGCCATCGCGGTGCCCGCCGATTCGCACTACACCGACCAGCCAGCTTATGCACGCGTCCTCGGCGAGACGCCGCGAATCGTGCTCGCCTCGCTCATCGCCTACCTCGCCGGCGAGTTCCTGAACGCCTTCGTCCTGGCCAGGTTGAAGGTGATCACCCGGGGGCGTCTGCTCTGGACGCGCACCATCGGGTCGACGCTCGTGGGCCAGGGCGTGGACAGTGCGCTGTTCGTGACGATCGCCTTTGCCGGCGTGCAGCCGTGGTCGCTGCTGCTGGTCATCATCCGCGACCTGTGGGTGCTGAAGGTGGTGTACGAGGTGATCGCAACGCCGCTCACCTATGCGATCGTCACGGTCCTCAAGCGGGTTGAAGGCGTTGACGCCTTCGACAGCACCACATCGTTCGCACCGATCCCGCTGCGGGCATTGCGCGCGCGGTTGCGCACGGCGTCACCGTGACGGATGAGCTGTACGGCGAGCGCGCCGTCCGCGAGGCGGTGCTCGAATGCTTCGACAACCGCACACCCGAACGCGATTACACGGTTCAGTTCACCATCCCGGAGTTCACCTGCCTCTGCCCGCGCTCCGGGTTTCCCGACTTCGCAGTGCTCTACGTCCGCTACGTCCCAGGACCACGCTGCGTCGAGCTCAAGTCGCTGAAGCTGTACATCAACGGGTTTCGCAACCGCCACGTCTTCCACGAGGACGTGGTCAACGGTGTGCTGAGTGACCTCGTCGGTCTGCTCGACCCACGGTTCTGCGAGGTGGTGGGCGACTTCAACGTGCGCGGCAACATCAAAACCGTGGTGCGGGCTGTGCACCGCGCTGAGAGCTGGGCCGGCGAGCCGGACGCGTGGTGGCAGCCGCGCGATGAACACGCGGGCTGAGCTCGCGCGGCGTCCCCGTTTTCGCCGGATCTGTCCCATACTGACCCGGCACGTGCGGTGCAGCGTCACAGCTCACGTCTTCTCCACATCTCAGCAGAGCCTTGCACGATCACCTGCGCACCCCGGGACTTCCTGTCGACGTCTGGGACGCCACGTCGTCGGTCTGGCGCCCCAGCGTTGTGGCCGCGATCACCGGTGGCATGTCGGTGCTGGTGCCGGCGGCCGGTGGCTCGGTGGCTGCGCCCGTCGGGACGTCGGCGGTGCGAATCTCGCAGCTCATCGACTCCGGCCTGGCCCGCCACTGGGCGGTGCGCTGCCGCCTGATGCTCTTCCTGGCACTCACCGAGGACGCGTGCAGCGGCGACAGCCTGCGCCCTGTCGTCGCTGAGGAGTTCTTCCAGCTGGCCGCCACCCAGACGTGGTGGCGGTCTGCATTCCGCACCGGAGCGCGACCAGGCGAGGCGATCGACCCCGCGCCGCTGCCGCCCCGGTCTCGGGAGCTGGTGCTGCCATATCTGGAGCCGGGAGTCCGACGCAGGGCAGCGACCCTGCTGGCGGGGGAATTGCGCCGGTTGCATCGGGCGCTGCTGGGCTCCGGATGGTCGGGCGTCGCGGCGGCCGGCCACCCGGTGGTTGGCTGTCTTGCGGCTCTGCTGCTCCAGGCCGGGGAGGGAAGCGCTCAGCCGATGGCGATCCGGTCGCCGGCGCCGCGATTGAACTCGCTGCACACGGGATCTGCAGTGCCGCTCGCGCTCAGCACGAGCCACAGCTGATCGCCGCTGACTTCGAATCTTTGTCCCCCTCTCAGGGCGAGGACAAAGGTTGCGTCGGGATCGAGCGCCCCGACGCCGTCGAACGAAGGCACGTCCAGCGCTGAGCCGCTGCGCTCCAGCAGGTGGGTGAGACGCTGCCGCCAGGCTCCGGCAGGGACCCGCGGATATGGGATGCCCAAGCCGGCGGCGAGCAGCACCGCCAATCCCCGGACAACGGCGTGGTCCACCTCGCCGGCGCCGCGAAGCAGCGCCTGCTCGTGCTGCAACCCGGCAACCACGTCCAGCTCCCGCTCCACCGTGCCGGCCGGAGGCAGCGCGACCCACAACGAGGTGCCGGTGGCGCGCGCTGTCCATCCCTGGTGGGTCACGACCTCTCCGGGCACCGCCCTGGCTGCGGCAGCCAGGTCACCGAGGCGGGCGCTGCGGTGTGTGGTGCAGCCCGGGACGAGCCCCGTTTCCTCGTCCCAGGTCCGGGTGGCCGCGGCAACAGTCGCGCCACGGATCCGAGCCAGAGGCAGCGCCAATCTCGGCACCCCCACTTCGAGCACAGCCTCGGCTCTTGAACCGCGGTCAACCGGGAGGTGGAGCGTGGCTCCAAGCGAGTCGGCTGCAAGGCGGGCGAATCCCAGACCCCAGCGCTCCCGATCCCCTCGGCGCCGTGAGGTCCGCACGGCTGCCGGGTGTCCCTGCCATCCCACCCGGAACGCCCCGTCGCTGAACTGCAGGCTCACACGGGTCGCGTCGTCATGCCGCTCGGCGTTGACCGCCAGCTGAACCAGGACCAGGGCAGCCACCTCCGGCATGGGGCAACGGGCCCCGCGCTGCGCGGCCGTGAGCTCGACGGCTGCGGCGAGGCCGGTGCGCCGGCTGATGCCGGCCACCGCAAGATCGATGACCTCCTCCGCGGTGCCTGCCGAACCGGGCGGGCAGCCGGCGACCAGCCCCAGCGAGGCGCCGACCATGCGCAGCTCCAGGGCGGCCCGGCCGGTGGCGCTGCCGGTTGCGCGCCGCAGTGCCCCGAGGAGCGCAGCTGTCGTCGCAGCCGGCCCGCCCCGGGCTTCCGCCGGTGCCACGATCAGGCGCGTCCTGCGCACCGGGTAGGAGACGGTCCCGGCCACCGTGCCGCGCCATTCGGGGGTGGCGGCGA
>JAFAJR010000234.1 GCA_019236085.1 Candidatus Dormiibacterota bacterium | reverse complement strand
GGAACGGCGTGGAGGCCGCCCATTCCTCGCCCTGGAAGAGCATCGGCACGAACGGCGAGAGCAGGACGAGCGCCGCCGCGATGCGTGCCCTGCCGGGCGAGACCAGGTGGCAGAGGCGGTCGCCCCGTGCGCGATTCCCCACCTGGTCGTGGTTCTGGGCATAGCCGACGAACCGGGTGAGCGGCAAGCCGGTGGTCGCCCTGCCGAAACGGCGCCGCCTGAACCGAGAGTACTGGCCGGTGAACACATACGCCTGGTGCAGCGCTGTGCTCAGCGCGTCGAGCGAACCGAAGTCGACGTAGTAGCCCTGGCGCTCGCCGGTGAGCACGGCGTGCAGCGCATGGTGGAAGTTGTCGTTCCACTGCGCTCCGACGCCGTAGCCGCCCGCGGCGACGTCGCGCACCAACCGCGGGTCGTTGGCGTCGCTCTCGGCGATGATCCAGATCTCGCGCTGCAGGCGCTCGGACAGCACAACAGCTACGCCGGCGATCTCCTCCACGATGTGCGTCGCCGACGTGTCCACGATCGCATGCACCGCGTCGAGGCGCAGGCCGTCGCAGTGGTAGTCCTCCAGCCACATCGCAGCGTTGTGGACAACAAAGGCACGAACCTCGTCGCTGTCGGGGCCGTCGTAGTTGAACGCGTCTCCCCACGGCGTGGCGTAGCGGTCTGTGAAGTAGGGACCGAAGTCGGGAAGGTGATTGCCCTCAGGTCCGAGGTGGTTGTAGACGACATCGACAACAACTGCGAGACCCCGGGCATGGCAGGCGTCGATCAGCCGGCAGAGCCCCTCGGGCCCTCCGTAAGCCGGGTGCGGTGCGTAGAGGTTGACGCCGTCGTATCCCCAGCCGCGGTCGCCTGCGAACGTGGCGAGCGGCATGAGCTCGACCGCGTTGACCCCGAGGTCGACGAGGTGCTGCAGGTGTCCGATCACGCCGTCGAACGTCCCCTCCGCGCTGAACGTCCCGACGTGCAGCTCGTAGATGACGGCGCCGGCAAGGGGAAAGCCGCGCCACCCCTTGTCCTGCCAGGCGAAACCGGCGATGTCGGCGCAGCGCGACGGTCCGCCCGATCCCTGCGGCTGGCACCGTGACCTCGGGTCGGGCCGCAGCTCGCCGCCGTCAAGCGAGAACTCGTAGTCATCTCCCGCGCTCAGCCCCGCCTCCGCCGCATGCCACCCGCTCTCCTCGAGCGGCATCGGCTCGCGGCGTCCGGCATGGACCAGCTCAACCCGCTGCGCGTTGGGAGCCCAGACAGCGATGCGCCGGCTCAACGCCGCCGCTCCAGCAGCGCCACCGGGAAGCGGTCCAGCAGCGACGCCAGCGGCGTGGTGCCTCCTGCCACGTCGCGGCCGTCCAGCAGGTTCCGCCAACTGCCCGGCGGCAGATCCACAGCGGTGTCGCACCAGCGTCCTGCCAGGCGCAGCGGACGCAGCACCCCCACGGCGGCCACGCCGTCGCCTCGCATGATTCCCAGCACGTGATCAGCTGCAGCGCCGGTCGCCGCCAGCGGTGCGCAGCGCGTGTCAGCGCTGAACGCGTCAGCTCGCCGCCGCCGCAGCGCCAGCGCCGTGCTGATCAGGTGCAGCTTGGGCAGCCCCTCTGCCATGTGCTCGAGGACTGCGGCGGTATCCATTGACTCCAGTGACACCAATGCCGCTCGCCGCATTGCGTAGTCCACAGGTCCGCGGTTGTCGGGGTCGACAAGCCGCAGGTCCCACAGCTCGCCTCCCTGGTAGATGTCGGCAACGCCTGGAAGCACGAGCTTGAGCAGCGCCTGGGTGAGGGCCGCGTGATACCAAAAAGGCGTCATCGCTCCGAGCACCGATTCGATGACGGCGATCATCTCTGCGTCCTCGAGGACAGCCCGCGTGAATCGCTTCACGTCGTCCTCGTACGCCGGATCGGGGTCGAGCCAGCTGGTCTCCTGCTTCGCCTCACGCACCGCCTTCTGCATGTAGGCGGTGAGCCGTGCGGCGCCGATCGGATGGGCCGCCACCAGGGTTTGGTAGAGCAAGAGTTCCGCAGCCGGCGATGGGCCGCGCTCCCCGCGGTGCCTGGTGCCGAGGGCGGAAAGCGCCTGGCAGGACTCGATCCAGCGTTCCGGCATCTCGGCCAGCATCGACACCCGGACCCGCGCGTCCTCGCCGCGCTTGGTGTCGTGCGTCGCGGTTGCTGTCAGGCCGAGTGGCGGAGCGTGTGAGACAGCCTCTTGCCACTCCCCGGCACTCAGGCCGAGCCGACCCGGGTCGCCGCCCACCTCGTCCAGCGACACCAGCGGCACGTACCGATAGAACGCCGTGTCCTCGACACCCTTGGCGGTGGTGGCGGCGCTCAGCTGCTGGAAGCGAAGGCGCACCTCGTCGGCACTCGCGCCGGCGCCGCCCTGCAGCAGCTCCACAATATTGTCAATGATGTCAGTAACTTCAGGTGCGTCGCGGCGTGCTGTCGCGGCTGCGCTCCGCAGCAGCGCTGCATCGCGTTGCGAGAGCTCGTGACCGGCCCGCGGATAGAGTCGGTAGACGGGCATTGCCGCGAGCAGCGCCGCCAACGCCTGCTTTGCCGCAGCCCCGGCGGCGGCCGTTGCCGCACGGGCCAGGCGGTCCAGCTCGGACTCGAGGAGCTGTTCCAGGACCAGGCGTCGCGAAGCCAGCTCCTGCTCCATGAAATCAGTGCGGTCGCCGCTGAGCGACGGGTAGGCCTCGACCAGCTGTTGTGCGCCGCTGCCGTCCAGGGCGACATGCGTCAGGAGCGCCGCAACCTCGTACCCGGTGGTGCCGTCCACCGGCCATTCCGGGGGCAGTTCCTCGCCGCTCGCGAGGATCTTCTCCACCACGATCCAGGCCTCGTCGCCCAGCGAGCTCCGCAGTCTCTGCAGGTAGCCCTCGGGATCCCGCAGCCCGTCGACGTGGTCGACGCGCACCCCGTCCGCGACGCCGTCGCGGACCAGGCTGATGATCCGCTCATGGGTCGCCTCGTAGACCCAGGGCTCCTCCACCCTGACGCCTGCCAGCGACGAGACGTCGAAGAAGCGGCGATAGTTGACCCGCCGAAGCCCGCTGCGCCAGTGCTCCAGCAGGAAGTGCTGCTGCGCCAGCAGCTGGGCCGTCGCTTCCCCCGGCGCGGTCGCGGTGGCCGCGGCCAGCGGAAAGCGCTGCTCGAAATAGCGCAGCTCGAGGTCGCCGGCTTCGCCCTCGGCCACCTCCAGCTCGCCGCGCTCCAGGACGCGGGCGAGGTCGTCGCCCAGCACCGGGAGGAGCACCCGGCCTTCCAGACCCGGCGCCTCCCAGTCGATGTCGAACCAGGTCGCGAAGCGGCTCGCCCGGCCGTGCCGCAACACGTCCCACCAGGACGCGTTGAGCGGCGACGCGATGCACATGTGGTTGGGGACGATGTCGACCAAAAGTCCCATGCCGTGCCTGCGCAGCTCCGCATCGAGGCGCTGCAGACCGGCGTCGCCGCCGAGCTCCTCGCTGACCCGCGTGGGGTCGACAACGTCGTAGCCATGAGCGCTGCCCGTCGCCGCCTGCAGCAACGGCGAGCAGTACAGATGCGAGATGCCGAGCTCCGCAAGGTACGGCACGGTCTCCCGGGCCGCATCGAAGTCGAACTCCCGGCGCAGCTGGACGCGGTAGGTCGCTCGGGGCCGCGTTCTCACCGCTGCCGGCTCAGTGAGCGCCCGATGGCGCGGGGCAGGGCGTCGCGCCGCAGCTGCTCCAGGGTCCGTGGCAACGGGATCGACCAGTTGGGCCGCTGCGCTGCGCCGGGAAGGTTAGGGCGCCGTTCGGATAGCGCCGCGTCGTCCAGGGTTGCCGTGAGCAGACGAGACGGCGCCTCACTGAGCGACCGGTATGCGGCGGCGACCGCGGCCGCGGCTGACGCCGACCGCGGGACCCCTGACAGCCTGTCGAGCCGTGCCGCGAGTCCTGCCTCGGCTTCCGCGCTGACCGGCCTCTTCCAGCGCCGCTGCTCCCGGAGGTCGCTGCCGGTCCAGACCCCGGCGGCGGTCGCCAGGTCGTGCGTGTTCATGGCCGCCATGGCCAGCGCCGGGTATCGTCGCGGCGGCTCGTCCTCGAACCAGGCCACCCTGTAGGACAGCACGCGGCGGCGGGCCAGCTCTTCGCGGACGCCGCTCTCGACAGTCCCCAGGTCCTCCCCCACCACCAGGCAGCGGGCCCGGACGCTCTCCAGCGCCAGGATGCCCAGCAGGTCGCGAGCCGGATAGCGGACATAGACGCCGTCGCGCGCGCCCATCCCCGGCGGGATCCACCAGAGCCGGAACAGTCCCATGACATGGTCGATGCGGAGCCCGCCGCCGGGGCGCATCGAGCCACGCAGCGTGTCGATGAAGGGCTGGTAGTCGAGGGCTCTGAGCTTGTGCGGCACAAACGGCGGCAGCCCCCAGTCCTGTCCGTCGGTCACGAACTCGTCCGGCGGGGCGCCGACCCTTGCACCCTGAGCCAGGCACTCCTGCCACTGCCAGGCGTCGGCGCCGTCGGGGTCCACGCCCAGCGCCAGATCGCTGACCACTCGCAGCTCGGCACAGGCACGTTCGAGCTGGAGGTGGAGCAGCCACTGCAGCCACATGTGCAGACCGACCCGGTCCGCGCAGCGCTCTGCCACCTGGCGGATCGCCGCCTCCTGATGATCCCGCTCCGCCGACGGCCAGGCCATCCACGGCCCAGGCCGCTCCTCGCTGAGCGCGCAGAAACAGGCGAACCGACGAAGGGCGTCGCCACCCTGGGCCTGAAACCGGTCGAAGCCTGCGTCGCCGGAGAAGCGCCGCCAGGCGCGCTCCAGCGCGGCCATCTTGAGCCGGAAGATCCGGTCGCGGTCGATGAGGCGACTGCGGTTGAGGCTCCTGCCGCGGGTCTCCAGCTCGGTGAAACCGGGGACATTCCTGGCTCCGGGAACATCGCCGACCCTGAGGTAGAGCGGATTGCTGAAGCGCCGGCTCGACGGGTAGTACGGGCTCGGCTGTTGTGGCAGCGTCGGCCTCACCGCATGCATGGGATTGACCAGCACCAGGCCGGCGCCCTGCCCGGCCGCCCATCGGCACAGGGAGCGGAGGTCGCGGAGGTCGCCCATCCCCCAGCTGGCGGCGGAGCGCAGCGCGTAGAGCTGCGCCGCCCAGCCCCAGCTCCTGCCGGTGGGGAGATGGCAGCGCGGCGGGACCACGATCAGCCGGCGTGCCGGGCCCCGGCGCGGCACCAGCCGGTGGTAGCCGAGCGGCAGCGTGCCGGAGGTCGGAGGCGCCGCGGCCTCCGTTCCGTCCTCCAGCTCGACGCGGTCCCCGCCGGGCAGCGCCTCGCCGCGGACCACCACCAGCGGGCCGCCACCGGGAGGCTCCGGGGCGGCGGCCTCCATTGCTCGGAGAACAGCCGCCACGCTGGCCGCGGAGACCGTGCGACGCACCCCGGCCGCATCCACGTACTCTGTCTGGACGCCCCAGGCAGCAGGGTCGGCCGCCACTCCCGAGTGGGTCACCGGACCGCCGGAGCGCAGCGAAGCAAGCACGGTCCGCTCTGGTCCGTGTGCCACCGGGAGAACGATCGATGACGGTCCCCCAGGCGCCGGCGAAGCCCGGCGCGACGGAGCGCGTTGCGGCGTGGCCGGGTACCGACGCTCCTCTGGGAGCGACGTGGGACGGCGAGGGCACCAACTTCGCGGTGTACAGCGAGGGAGCGGAGAGCGTGCAGCTCGTGCTCTTCGACGCAGACGGCAGCCCCAGCCGGGCATACGACCTCACCGAGCGGACCGACCTGGTGT
>JAFAJR010000208.1 GCA_019236085.1 Candidatus Dormiibacterota bacterium | reverse complement strand
GAAGGAGTCCGGGACGCTGAGCTTGATCTCGCGCTCGTCACTCACTGCCCAGGCCAAGTGTGACGCGGGCCGGGCCGCGGCGTCAGATGAACTCGGCGAACCCGGGCCAGGCCTCGAGCATGCGGCGGCGGAGGTCGCCGGGGATGGGGAGATAGGTGCCGCGGGCCTCGGCAACCACAGTCCCGTCAGGCAGCACGGCGCGGCCGGCGGCGTGCATGACGCGGCGCAGCAGCCGTTCGCTCCAGGCCTCGATGCGGAGCGGCTCGCCGATGGGGGCCGCGGAGCGGAAGCGCACGTCCAGGCGGCCGGTGACCACCCAGCGATGCCGCACCGCGGCGCAGCGAGCCATGGCATCGTCGATCGCCGCCACCACCAGTCCGCCGTGGGCGACGCCGGGAAAGCCGCCGTGCTCGGGCCCGGGCGTCCACTCCGTCACCGCACGCTCGCCGTCCAGGACGAATTGCAGGTGCAAACCGGTCGGGTTGCGCAGGCCGTGCACGTAGTTCATCTGGTACGCGCTGCGATCGTTGAGCCAGGCGGGGTCGATCTCCGCGTCGAGGTCGGTCACCGGCCCTGCTGCGTCAGCGGCGGAGCGATGCGGTCCTGGTTCGCCATGTACGGGCGCAGCGCGTCGGGGATGCGCACCGAGCCGTCGCGCTGCTGGTAGGTCTCGAGCAGCGCGTCGAGCGTTCGCGGCACAGCCAGGCCGCTGCCGTTGAGGGTGTGCACGAACTGCGGCTTGGCACCCGGCCCGCTGCGATACCTGATGTTTGCACGGCGTGCCTGGAAGTCGCCGAACGCGGAGCACGACGACACCTCGAGAAAGCGTTCCATGCCCGGAGCCCACGCTTCGATGTCGTACTTCTTCCATTGCGCGAACCCCATGTCGCCCGTGCACATCAGCAGCACTCGGTACATGATGCCCAGCCGCTGCAGCACGGTTTCGGCATGCTGTGTCAGCAACTCGAGCTCATCCAGCGACCGCTCGGGCGTGGTGAAGCGCACCATCTCCACCTTGTCGAACTGATGCAGCCTCACATAGCCGCGGGTGTCGGCGCCTGCAGCGCCGGCCTCGCGCCGGAAGCACGGGGTGAAGGCGGCGTGTGCTATCGGCAGCTCCGAGGCCTCGAGGATCTCCTCGCGGTAGAGGTTGGTCACCGGCACCTCAGCCGTCGGTATGAGGTACAGGTCGTCATCGCGTGTGGCGTAGGCCATCCCTTCCTTGTCGGGAAGATTCGCGGTCCCCACCATGCACTCAGGCCGCACCAGGTACGGCGGCGCGATCTCGCTGTAGCCGTGCTCACGAACCGCGATGTCGAGCATGAACGCGATGAGGGCGCGCTGTAAGCGGGCTCCGTCACCCTTGAGCACGACGAAGCGCGAGCCGCTGAGCTTCACGCCGCGCTCGAAGTCGAACAGCCCGAGCATCTCACCGATGTCGTAGTGCGGGCGTGGTTCAAACTCGTACCGCGCAGGCTCTCCCCAGGTGCGCAGGATGACGTTGTCATCCGAGCTCACGCCGATGGGGACCGACGCATGCGGCGGGTTTGGCACAAGCAGCAGCAGCTCGTCGATGCGCGCATCCAGGCTGGAGAGCTCAGCGCCCTGGTTCTGTATCACCTGTTTCAGCTCGAACAGACGGGCTCGCTGCTCATCGGTCGGCGCGCCGCGGATCTCATCCGACGCACGGTTCTGCTCGGCACGAGCGGCTTCGACAGCGGCGCGCAGCTGGCGAGCGCGGGCATCCAGCTGGAGGATCTCGTCGATCGGCGCGCTCTCACCCTTGCGCAGCGCGCCGTCGCGGATCACGTCGGGTTCCTCGCGCAGCCGTTGCAGCGGGATCATTGCATCGGTTCCTGGCGCTGCGGCCGCATGGTGGGGAACAGCAGCACGTCGCGGATGTTCGACGCACCGGTGAGCAGCATCAGCAGCCGATCGACGCCGACGCCAAGACCGCCGGCCGGCGGCATGCCCACCTCGATCGCTTCGAGGAAGTCCTCGTCGATCGGCGGCGCCTCGGCGTCGCCGGCGGCACGCCGGCGCGCCTGCTCCTCGAAACGCTGCCGCTGGTCCACCGGGTCGTTGAGCTCGCTGAAGGCGTTGGCCAGCTCGCGGCCGGCGGCGATGAGCTCGAAGCGCTCGACAAAGCGCGGATCGTGGGGGGTGCGCCGCGCGAGCGGTGTCACGTCGGCCGGGTATTCCACGACGAACGTCGGCTCCCAGATCGTGTGCTCCACGCGCTGCTCGTAGATCTCCAGCAGCACCGCGCCGGGGGACAGCTGCGCTGCCACCTCAACACCGAGACCATGCGCCGCGTCGTGCAGCTCATCCCACGCCGCCACAGCGTCGATTCCCGTGGCGTCACGCACCAGGTCGACCATGCGACGCACGGCGAACGGTGGATGCAGGTGGAGGTCGGTACCGCCCACACGGCGCAGCAGCGGATCGTCGCAGGGGGCGCTGCCGCCGTCTTCAGGATGCGCCGGTCCCAGTGCCATCGCGCTGGTTGTGACCAGCGTCTCGGTGAGCTCGCGCATGTCGTCGAGGTTGGCATACGCCTGATACGCCTCGAGCATCGTGAACTCTGGATTGTGACGCGGCGAAAGCCCTTCATTGCGGAACACGCGGCCTATCTCGTAGACGCGTTCGTATCCGCCGACGAGCAGGCGTTTGAGGTGCAGCTCGATGGCGATGCGCAGGAACACATCGATGTCGAGCGAGTTCCAATGCGTCATGAACGGCACCGCTGAACCGCCGCCGGCAATGGGCTGCAGCAGCGGTGTCTCCACCTCCAGGAATCCGCGCGAGTCGAGCACCGAGCGCAACGCGCGCACCACCGCCGAGCGGGCCATGAAATGACGCCGCTGCGCGTCGCTGCTCAGCAGGTCCAGATACCGCTTGCGGTACCGCGTCTCCTGGTCCTGCAGGCCGTGCCACTTCTCGGGCAGCGGGCGCAGCGACTTGACGAGCAGGGTCAGCGCGTCGGCAAGCACCGTGGGCTCGCCGCGGCGCGTCCGCGTCACCACACCGTCAACCCCGATGATGTCACCCAGGTCCAGCAGCCTGACCACCTCGTAGGCGTCGTCGCCGATGCGGTCGCTCTTGAACCAGACCTGCATGCGCGCCGACTCGTCCTCGATGTGCGCGAAGCACGCCTTCCCCTGGAGGCGCAGCTGCATGACCCGGCCGGCCACGCTGACGCGCTCACCCTCAGGCGGCTGCGCCGACTCCGGGTCCACCGCCGGAGACAGCGACCTCGCCTTCTCAAGGGGATGGGAGACGCGGAAGTCGACGTTGTACGCGGGGATCCCGCGGAGTCGCAGCTCCTCGACCTTTCGGCGCCGCTCCGCGAAGAGGTCGTCGCCGGGCAGGTCAGTGGACCTTGACGATCTTCAACTTGCGCATGCCGCCGGGGCTCTGCACCTCGACGCTGTCGCCCACCTGGTGGCCGAGCAGCGCCTTGCCCACCGGCGACTCCATCGAGATGCGCCCCTGGGCCACGTCCACCTCGGCCGGTCCGACGATGGTGAAGGACTGGGTGCCGAACTCGTCCTTGACGTCCACCGCCGACCCTACGGATACCTCGCCGCCCTCGGCGCCCTCCTCGATGATGACTGCGTTGCGGACCATGTTCTCCAGCACCAGGATCCGCCCCTCGAGCATGCCCTGCTCGTTCTTGGCGTCCTCGTACTCGGCGTTCTCGGTGATGTCGCCGAAGTCCTTGGCGTATTTGATGCGTTCCGCAACCTCCGAGCGGCGCACCGTGCGCAGCTCGTCGAGCTCCTTCTCGAGCTTCGTCAGACCGTCCTTGGTCAATAGGACCGGCTTCTCCATCGCTGTGAGCACCTCACTGGCCCCTCTCGCGCCCGCGGCTTCCCGGCCGCCCCTGGGGAGAGGGGAGTATAGGCGAGCATCCTCTCACGAAGGCGCCGGGAGCGACCGCTGGGCCGTTGACCAAATCTGATACGGTGGCTATCATGGTTGGGCGGTCATCGGTGTGACCGTCGTCCCCTGCCCTGCGCAGGGGCTGTCTGTGCCCCCCCTCTCGGGGCGTCCTTGGTCTCCAGGGGCGCCCTTTTTTTAATGCGAAGGAGGGAAGGGTCCCTCCTTCGAGCAACCACCCTCCTGTCGGTGCCGCCTCCGCGGGAATGAATCCCGCTTCGCCGGCGGGATCAGCCGTCGCCGGAGGTGAAGACTGGCTGGAACCAGCCGTCCGTCCCCGGACCTGCGGTGAGCGCCTGCTCGAAGAGCGCGTCGAGCTGCTCCGGTGTCTCCAACGTCTGCACCAGCGCCCGCAGCCTGGCGGCGCCGGCGCACCCCTTCACGGCCCAGGCGACGTACTTGCGGCCGATGCGCAGCGCTCGACGCTCGCCGTGGTAGGCGATGAGCATCGCGAGGTGCCGCCTGGTGAGCCGCAGCCGCTCGGCGAACGGCTGGTCGACGACCGCCTCCCCGGCCACTCGCCGCACCGCCTGGTGCACGAACCAGAGGTTGCCCAGCATGGCCCGCGCCACCACCACGCCGTCGACGATGCCGTGCCGGATGCGCTCTGCGATGAGCGCGGCATCATCGACATCGCCGCTGCCGATGACCGGTATCGAGACCGCCTCTTTGACACGTGCGATCTCGTGCCAGTCGGATGACCCGGTGTAGCGCTGGCACCGCGTCCTGCCGTGCACAGCGACGGCGCTCACGCCGACGTCCTGCAGTGCACGTGCCACACCGGGGGCATTGATGCTGCCGTGGTCCCAGCCTA
>JAFAJR010000206.1 GCA_019236085.1 Candidatus Dormiibacterota bacterium | reverse complement strand
GAGCGAGCCAGCAGCGGCGCGACCGTGACCGTCTGGGAGCTGGTGCACGATGTGACAGCCGGAACGCCCTACGCCGCCGCTGATGTCGCGCAGGTGCAGATCCACGCGACGGCAGACGACTTCAGCTACGAGTCAGCCGGTCCGCTGCAGCTGGCGGCTCGCTATGCCACCAACCTCAACGCACATGACATCGTCCGCAGCGACGACCTCATCCCAGACTCAGCCCAGTCCGAGGTGGCGATCACCGCTGTCGACCCGCCACCCGTCAACCCGGGCGACAGCGTCGATGTGTACGCAACGCTCCCATCGGGAGTCAACGCGCTGATCGGCAGGAGTGTGATCGTCGAATCGGTCGACGGTGGCTCGCTCACTGTGTTAGTCCCCACTGCCGATGAGGCATCGTGGATCACGGTCAGCGCGTCGTCAGTCGCCCTCCACATAGCTCGCACGGTCCCCGGTGCACAGCTGGCGCCCTCCCCGCTGGGTTCGAGCGACGCCATTCGCATCCTGTGCGGAGCGCCGTGCGCCGGGGCGCTTCCTGTCGCTGCACCGTCGCCATGACTGCGAGGTGCGCCGTCTGCACCACCCGTGCCGGCCAGACGTCGACGTTCTTTGCTGCATCGCTTGCCTGGACGCTGGCCGAGGCACGTGAGGTCCTGCTTCTCGACCTCGACATGGAGGGCGGCACGCTCGCGGACCTGTTGTATCTGCGCACCGGCGACTCGAGCATCGGCAATTGCTTCATGGAGCGCCGTCCGACGGCCCGCGACATCGACGCTCAGTCGGTCATGGTGCCGGACCGGCCGCTTCTCCGGGTCGTGCCTGGCCTGAGAGCGCCGTACGGTTCCAGCTCGGCTGAAGTGCTCCGCCACCTCGCGCCCGCCGTGGAAGGTCTGGATCCTGCCACGGTGATCGCCGACCTGGGCAGCCCGCTGGCGCATCCGGGGCTGCGATCCCCTCGCGCTGTCGGTGAGGCGATCACGGAGTCGTTCGAGCGCGTGCTGGTCGTGATCCGCGATGAACCAGCGCTACTGGCGCGGTCGATCGAGGTCCTTCGCGCAGCCCGGCTCTCCCACGGCGAGATCGTCGTGTGCCGTCAGCGCAGCAGGGCGCATCGCAAACTCGTCGATGAGACAATCGAACACGAGCTGCCTGAGCTGCCGGTGCGAAGCGGCTGGGAGTGGGACGAACGCAAGGCGATGCGCATGTCCGACACCGGGCGTCCTTTGGCAATACCCCACATGCTCGAGGAGCTGCATCTGTGAGTGGCACCGCGTTGCGGCACGCCGGCCACGAGCTGCCAGGTGCGCACGAGTTGAAAGCCGCTCGGTGGCCCCGGCTGTCGACCGACGCCGCCGAGGTGGCTCAGGTTGTTGCCGCGGCGGTCAGACGGAGACGGGGTGACGAACCGCCTTCAGTGGCGCACGAAGAACACCTGCTCACAGACGTGCGGGATGCGATCGATATGCTGATTGCCGCGCCCGGCGAGTCAGGGCTGTCGCTGGCGGTGCTCGCCGATCTGTCGCACGACGACGCTTACCGCCAGGACGTGACGCGCAACACGGCCATGCTCGCGTCGCATCTGTTCCCGCTGTCGCTGCTGATCTACGGCGCAGACCTAGAGAACATCACCTGCCTGGCGCACGACCGCTGGATGGTGAGCACTGTGGGACGCAAGGTCGCTCTGCTCGGGCCGGGGCCGTTCAGCAGCGACGACGCAGTCATCGAGTATTTCCGGCGCATCATCCGGTTGCGGGGCGTCACAGGTGATCAGAGCATCACTGATGCAACGCCGATCGCGGAGGCGAACATCGGGAGCATCATCCGCATCTGCGTGGCGAAGCGCCCTGCTGTGTCCGGTCAGGCAGGCGTGAAGGCCGCGATCCGCATACCTGCTCGCTCAAAGGTCAGAACTCTCGACGACTATGTGGCGCAGCTGATCATGCCGGCCGGATGCGCGCGTTTCATCGAGGCATGCGTGCGTGGACGTGCGAACCTGATGATCGCCGGCGGCACGTCGACCGGGAAGACGACTCTGTTGCGCGTACTGTGCGGCATGGTTCCGGAGAGCGAGCACGTTGTTGTGGTCGAGGACGGCGCCGAGCTGCACCTCGACCAGGACCGCGGCGACGGCCGACCCTGGCATGAGCTGACGTCTGCGGTATCGACCATCCCGTCGGTGCGGGCCGACTCGGAGGCGCAGCACCTCACGATGTTCGAACTGGTGCGGCATGCCTTGCGTTTTCAACCCGATCGCCTGGTGCTCGGCGAGTCTCGCGGCGAGGAGATGGGAGCTGTCTGCAAGGCACTCATGACAGGGCACGACGGCTCGATGACGACGATCCACGCGGAGGACGCCGAGCTAGCGGTTGAGCAGGCAGTGCAGTACGTCATGGAGAACGCTCGGTTCGGCGGCAACGAGCGCCTGGCGCGACGCGTGGTCGAACAGGCGATCCACGTCGTGATTCACCTCGCCAACCAGGAGGGGCGGCGCCGAGTCACGGGCGTGCTGGCGGTCGAGCGCGGAGGCAACCACAAGTGGGTGTACCGGCAAGCGGACTCGGGCTCGCTCCGACGCATGACCGATGCGGTGGCCAACCTCGGGAGATTGGCACCGCGGGTGCGGCCGCACCTGCCGGATGATCAGGTGCCGGCTCTGTGATCGTGTCGGCGCAGTCCGCTGCAACCGTGCTGGTAGCAGGGATCGTCGTGATGTTCGCCGCAGGGTGTGCCGGAGCCGCCATCCTGCTGCGTCACGAATGGCCGGCGCGGCGTTCACGCCGCCGTATGCCCATCATCGAGCGCGAGAGGGATCTGGCCGGTGCGCTGGGGCTGAGCTGGACCACCTGGGTGAGCGCACGAGTCCTGGCACTGCTTGTTGCGGTGAGCCTCGGTGTGTGGTCCGGCGTGTGGATCCTCACCTTCGTCGCCGTCATCGTCGCCATCGGCGGTGTCCGGTTCGCCGTCGCCGGCAGCGCGGCGCGGCGGAGGCTGCGCGCGGAACGAGCATTCATGACTGTGCTCCGCGAGCTCAGAGACCGCATTGCCGTGAGCAACCAGTCGCTCGACACAGCGCTTATCGAGATCGCCCGAACACCGCCCCGCGAGCTGCAGTACATCCTCCAACCCCTTGCCGCTGGCGGCGACATCACACTCGCGATCGTTGAGTGCGGAGAGCGCGCCCATTCGCCGGTGATGGAGCAGGCATTCGGCGTTCTGCTCTGGGCTCGCACGCGCAGTCTCGACGCCCTCATCACGGCGATCGACCAGGTGATGCTTCCGGTTGGCGAGGCGCAGCTCGCTGTCGAAGAGGAAGCCCTGGTCACGCTGTCCCAGCAGCGGGCGGTCACGCTTGCAATGGCTGCGTTGATGCTCGTGATGTTCGTCAGCGTCCTGCGGGTGAGCAGCTTCCGCGCCTATTACCAGACGGCGACGGGGAGCGTCGTCGTCCTGATCGTGGTGCTCATGTTTGCGCTGCTGATCGCGCTCGTGAGCCGACTCGGCGCCGTTGCCGGCTGGACGCGCTGGGACCTTCGGGCGATGGCCGCTGAGGAGACTCCGGACCGTGTCTGACGCGGCACCGCTTGTCCTCGGAGTGCTTGTCGTCTGCGTCTGGCTGGCCGGCCTCGTGGCGCTTGATGTCTTCACACCCGACGACGTCCGAGCCTGGCGCAGGATGGCCGGGCTGCGAGGCTATATGACAATGCGCACCAGGATCGAGCGGGCTGCGGACCGCTCGCATTGGGTCGGTGCGCTGCGTGACGCGCTGGACATCGAGCGACTGCTCGCTGTCGCACTCCGCAGGCAGACAGCGGTTGCGTTCCTCAGTCAGACAGCGGCACTCGTGCTCGGCGTGTTCGCGGTGCTTCTCATCGTCGATGCTGCAGCGCGTACCGTCTCGGGCGCGTGGCCGCTGGCGCCGTTGTGGACTCTCGTCTTCGCTGCAGCCCTGGGGCCGCTGGCGGTCATCGAGCTGCGACGAGCAGCTCAGCGCGCCCGCAAGGAGGTGTCCAGGACGCTGATCGACATGACAATGATGCTGGCGGTCATCACCGACAGCCGCGGATTCCAGCTCGATGACGCCGTACGCATGTTGGGACGATGTGCGGACGCACCCGCTGTGTCTCGTCTGCTCTCGGGCTGGGACCGCCGGCTGGTGCAGCTGACGCACCCCGGCACTGTGGAGCTGTACCGCGCGCTGGGTGCCGCCTATCGCATTCCGGCGCTGCGCCTGCTCGCAGATGCTGCGGCGGCTGCAAACACCGGGATAAGCGAACAGCAGGTGTACACCGGGCTCGCCATCGCGATGTACAAGGACCGGCTGGCGGACGCTCGAGTTCGCGCCGCGCGCAGCCGCGTCCTGATCACGCTCCCGGTCGCCGCGATGCTCCTGCCTTTGCTGCTGCTCATCGGAGCCCCAACGCTGTCCGCAATCACCGGGGGTCTGTGATGCGTAGCTGGACAGCTGCTCGCGACGTCGCCGCTGAGGCAGGACTGGCTGCGCTACTGATCCTGGCCGCGGCAGCGACCATCGGCGTGCCCGACTTCGGCCAGGCCGGCGGCTTTCTCAGTGGTGCAACCTCCAGCTCAGCGTCGGCCGGCGCGCTTGTCGCGGCGGTGTCCTGGGTCGTCATCATCGTTGTTGCACTCCTCGTGGTTGCCGACACCGTGCGGCGCATGGCGCGGCCGAGGCGAGCGTTCAGCCGAACTACGCGTGCGTTCGCCCTGCTGGTGTTGGCTGCAACCCTTCTGGCTGTCGCGGGGATTCGGCATGTGCAAGCGCACATCCAACTGTGCTGCACCACCACGCCGGCACAGGTGCAGGAGGCGGTGAATCTTGCTCGCTGATGCACCTGCGATCGTGATCCTGATCCGCCAGGCGGCGGATGCAGCGGCTCTGACCAGCCTGCTCGACGGGCTCAGGACGCCCGGCTCGCGGCTCGTGGTGACGATGCCCGATGTGCGAGGCATCGACTTCTTCGCGGC
>JAFAJR010000202.1 GCA_019236085.1 Candidatus Dormiibacterota bacterium | reverse complement strand
ACCGACTCGGGCGACGCGGCCATGGATCTGCTGCAAGAGCGCTGTGGCGTCGACGCGGATGTGGCGGCACTCGTGGTGCAGTACCTCGCCGCCGGCCGCGGTGGACTCGGCGCCCTGCCGACACGCGACAACATCATCCTGGAGCGGTTCTTCGACGAGTCCGGCGGCATGCAGGTGGTGGCGCACGCTCCATTCGGAGCGCGTGTGAACCGGGCGCTCGGGCTGGCGCTGCGCAAGCGTTTCTGCGCCACCTTCGACTTCGAGCTGCAGGCTGCAGCCAATGACGACTGTGTGCTGCTGTCGCTCGGTCCGCAGCACAGCTTCCCGCTGCAGGATGTGCCGAAGTTCCTGCGTTCGAACAGCGTGGAGGAGACGCTGCGCAAGGCGGCGCTGCTCGCACCGATGTTCCAGGTGCGCTGGCGATGGAATCTCAATCGCTCGCTTGCGGTGCTGCGCTTCAAGCGAGGCCGCAAGAACCCGGCTCCCATCCAGCGGATGGAGTCGGACGACATCCTTGCCGCAGTCTTCCCCAAACTCGTGGCCTGCCAGAACGAGAACCCCACCGGACCCATCGAGATCCCCGACCACCCGCTGGTGGAGCAGACCATGTACGACTGCCTGCACGAGGCGATGGACGTCGACGGTCTGCGCGAGCTCGTGGAACGCATGGAACAGGGGGCGGTGCGCATCACCTGCCGTGACACCACCGAGCCGTCGGTGCTGGCGCACGAGATCGTCAACGGCCAGCCGTACACATTCCTCGACGACGCTCCGCTGGAAGAGCGGCGCAGCCGGGCGGTGCAGCTGCGACGCGGCCTGCCTGTCGATGCGCGTGACCTGGGCCGCCTCGACGTCGCAGCCATCGACAGGGTGCGAGACGAGGCGGCGCCACAGCCGCGCGACATCGACGAGCTCCACGACCTGCTGCTGTCGGTGGTACTGCTGCGGCCGAACGAGTCATGGCAGGAGTGGTTCGTCGAGCTCACAGAGCGTGGTCGTGCCATGACGGTTGACACCGGCAGTGGCATGCTCTGGTGCGCTGTGGAGTCGCGCCGGCGAGCCGAGGCACTGCTTCCAGGCGCGGCCTTCCAGCCTGATGCGCAGCCTCCCGCCGCACTGAACCCTGCGGTGGACCGCGACGATGCGGCCGCACACGCCGTGCGCGGCCACCTCGAGGTCACCGGTCCGGTGACGGATGCCGAGCTGTCCGCGCGCACCGCGATAGCTCCCGCCGTCATCAACATCGCGCTGGCCCGCCTCGAAGGTGAGGGCTTTGTGCTGCGCGGCAGCTTCGACCCTGCGCTGGGCGAGGAGCAGTGGTGCGCGCGGCGGCTCCTGGTGCGGATCCATTCGTACACACAGTACCGCTTGCGCCGCGAGATCGAACCCGTCACGGCGCAGGACTTCATGCGCTTCCTGCTGCGCTGGCAACGTGTCAGCCCTGGGACGCAACGAGAGGGCAGAAGTGGTGTCGCCGCGACGGTTGCGCAGCTGCAGGGCTTCGAAGTGCCGGTGAGCTCATGGGAGTCCGACATCCTGCCGCGGCGCGTCGCCGGTTACCACGCGGCGCTGCTCGACCATATCTGCATGTCCGGCGAGGTTGCCTGGGCACGGCTCCGCGTCCGCGACACTCCCGATGAGGACACCGTGTCACGCAGCGTCGCGTATCCCAATCGCGCGACGCCGGTCACGCTGTTCATGCGTGCCGACATGGCCTGGCTGCTGCAGTCCGTGCGTGGCGATGCGGTGCCGGTGGAACCGGCGACCGGGGCCACACGCCAGGTGCTGGAAGCGCTGCGACAGCACGGTGCGCTGTTCGGATCGGACATCGCCGCGTTGACCAGACGGCTGCCGTCCGAGGTGGATGCGGCGCTCTGGGACGGCGTGGCCCGCGGACTGGTGACTGCCGACGGCTACGCCGCGGTGCGGGCGCTGCTCAGCGGGCGGCGCTGGCAGCAGCAGGCAGCGTCGCGTCGCGGGCTGCGCCATGGTGCCGCGGCGCGCGGGACCGTGGGAGGCCGCTGGTCGCTGCTGCACGCACCGCTGCCGGTGGACGACCGCGACGCGCTCGCCGAAGCGGTTGCCGAGCAATTGCTTGTGCGCTGGGGCGTGGTGTTCCGCGACCTCTTGGTCCGCGAGACCTTTGCTGTCGCCTGGCGCGATGTGCTCTGGGCGCTGCGCCGCATGGAGGCGCGCGGCACGGTCCGCGGCGGCAGGTTCGTCAACGGTTTCGCCGGCGAGCAGTTCGCGCTTCCAGAAGCCGTCGACACACTGCGCACGGTGCGCCGCACGCAGCCTGGTGGCGAGGTGGTGACGCTGTCTGCCACCGATCCTCTCAATCTGGTGGGCGTGATAGTGCCCGGGAGCCGCGTCACCGCTGTACGCACCAACACCGTGACGTACCGCGACGGTGTTGCTGTCGAAGATGGCCACATGGTGGCGGCAGCCGCCGCGCTCTAAGCCACCCGGTCTCTGCTGAACTGCACGAACGCCGGCGCCGGCGACGCCGCGTCGGCGGCCGACAGCGGCCATTGCAGCGTGCACCGCGTGCCCACGCCCTGGGTGCTCTCCAAGGTGATGGTTGCGCCGTGGGCATCGCAGAGACGTCGAGCCAGCGACAGGCCCAGGCCCATGCCTCCGAAGCGCCGGGTGCGGCTGTTGTCCTCCTGGTAGAAACGGTCGAAGACCCTGGGCACTGCGTCCTCCGCCACGCCCACGCCTGTGTCGATGACGTCGACACGGCAGTGTCCGCGTCCTTTGTCTTGACTCGCGTGCACGGCGACGGTCCCGCCCATGGGCGTGAACTTGACAGCATTGTCCAGAATGGCACGCAGCACCTGGCGCAGCCGTGCGGGGTCCGCGTCCAGCAGGATGTCCGCGGGAACATCGGTGAGCAATTTGACGGGCAACCCGTCCTTGAAGTGCGAGGCCACCACACCGGCGGCATCCTGCACGGCCGTTGCCAGGTCGAGGGGACGCCGGCGCAGCTCCACAGTGTCGGCGTTGAGCAGCGAGAAGTCGACGATCGTCTCCAGCAGCTCGCCCAGGAGGCGCGTTGAGATGTCGATGTCGCCGACGAGGTCGCGCCGCTCGCTGTCGTCCCAGCGGTCCCAGCCCGCCGCCAGGAGGTCCAGCTGGCCCTGGAGTGTGAGCACAGGCGTGCGCAGCTCGTGTTGCGCGGTGTCGAGGAAGTCGCTCTGGATGCGGTTGAGCTCCCGCAGCCGTTCAACCGCCTGCTTCTGCTGCTCGAAGAGCAGTGCGTTCTGCACCGCGACGGCGGCGTTGTTGGCGAGCGCTTCCAGGGCGCGCTGGTCTGATTCGAACACCGACGTGCCGGTGACGCTGAGCAGCGCTCCGCTCACCGCATCCTGGAAGAACATGGGCACCGCGAGTACGTGACCCTGCTTGGACTTCGCTCGCACTGTCTCACCGCGCAGCAGACGCCGGATGACGTTAGTCGCAGGTGGCTGCGGTGGGGCGCCCAGATGGCGAACTGCGCGTAGCGTGTCGCCGCTGCGCTCGAACAGCACCGCGGTGGCTGCACCGCCGACGGTGGCCGCCGCCGCCTCGAGCACCGCGTCCTGCAGACGCTCGACACCGCCGGTGGTTGTGGTGAGCGCGCGGGACACGTCCTGGAGTCGCTGCAGCGAGCCGTCGACGTGGTGCACGTAGCCGGCGATGCGTTCGCGCATGCGGTTGACCGAGGTGGCGAGCCTGCCGAGCTCGTCGTGCGACGTCACCGGGACGTCGCTACTGTAGTCGCCGTCGGCGATGCGTTTTTTTTTTAATGATACGGGGGCCACCG
>JAFAJR010000129.1 GCA_019236085.1 Candidatus Dormiibacterota bacterium | reverse complement strand
AGCGCGCTGCGCAGGGCGAGGCGGCGCTGCTTGCGCGGCATGTCCTGGCGGTACGAGCGCGGATGCGGACCGAACACAACACCGCCGCCGGTGTAGTGCGGGGCCCGGATCGAACCCTGGCGGGCACGCCCTGTGCCCTTCTGGCGGTACGGCTTGCGGCCGCCGCCACGCACAGCCCCCCGGGTCCTGGTGGCGTGCGTGCCCTGGCGGCCGTTGGCCAGCTGGCGCAACAGTGCCTGGTGCATCACCGGCGTGTTCACCTCCGCGGCGAAGACGGCATCGGGAAGCTCGAGCTCACCCGTCACCTCGCCGCCGGCGTTGACCACGCGTGCTGCGCTCACGACGCGTTCCCCAGTGTTGCGGAGCGGTCGCTGTCGCGCACCAGCAGGACGGCGTTGCGATGCCCGGGCACAGCCCCCTTCACCAGCAGCAGGTTGCGGTCGGTGTCGACACGAACAACCTCGAGGTTGCGGACCGTGGCTCGCTGCGCACCGAGATGGCCCGCCATGCGCAGGCCTCGGAACACGCGGGCCGCGTCGGTGGAACCGATCGAACCTGGCTGCTTGATGTTGTGCGAACCGTGTGAGACCGGGCCCCGGTCGAAGTTGTGCCGCTTGTGCTGGCCGGCGAACCCTTTGCCCTTGCTGATGCCGACCACGTCGATGCGCTGCCCTGCAGTGAAGATGTCGACGCTGACATGGCTGCCGGCTTCGACGTCACCGGGATCACGCAGCTCGATGAGCGTGCGCTGCGGCTGCAGACCGGCGCGCTTGAAGTGACCGAGCAGCGGCTTGGGTGTGTGTCGCGGCCGGCGCGAGCCGAAACCGAGCTGCGCAGCCTCGTAGCCGTCGACGGCGACGGTCTTGCGCTGCACAACCGTGCAGCTGTCAGCCTCGAGCACGGTGACGGGCACCACGGTGCCGCGCTCGGTGAACACCTGGGTCATGCCGACCTTGCGGGCGAGCAGGCCTTTCACAGCTTGATCTCGATGTTGACGCCGCTCGGCAGGTTGAGTCGCATCAGGGCGTCAACGACCTTCGGGTTGGCGTCGAGGATGTCGAGGATCCGCTTGTGCGTCCGCATCTCGAACTGCTCGCGCGAGTCCTTGTCGATGAACGGCGAGCGCACCACCGTGTACTTGTTGATCGACGTGGGCAACGGCACAGGGCCGGCGACTCGCGTGCCGGTGCGCACGGCGGTGTCGACGATGCGCGACGCCGCCTGGTCAAGGACCCTGTGGTCGTACGCCTTCAGCCGGATGCGGATCTTCTGTGCCATGTGCTCGCCGGAGAACTCCTATTTCTCGACGCTCGTGACAGCGCCTGCGCCCACGGTCCGCCCACCCTCGCGAATGGCGAAACGCATGCCGTCCTCGACGGCGATGGGCGTGATCAGCTCGATGCCCATCTCCACGTTGTCGCCCGGCATGACCATCTCCTGACCCTCGGGCAGGCCGATGGTGCCGGTCACGTCGGTGGTGCGGATGTAGAACTGCGGACGGTAGCCGTTGAAGAACGGCGTGTGGCGGCCGCCCTCGTCCTTGCTCAGCACGTAGACCTGCGCCTTGAACTTGGTGTGCGGAGTGATCGTGCCGGGCTTGGCCAGAACCTGACCGCGCTCGATCTCCTCGCGCTTGACACCGCGCAACAGGCAGCCGACGTTCATGCCGGCCTCACCCTGGTCGAGCAGTTTGTGGAACATCTCGACGCCGGTGACGACGGTCTTGCCGGTGGCCTTGATGCCCACCACCTCGACGGGCTCGTTGACCTTGATCACGCCGCGCTCGATGCGGCCGGTGGCCACAGTGCCACGGCCTTCGATGGAGAACACGTCCTCCACCGGCATCATGAACGGCTTGTCGACCGGCCGCTGCGGCACGGGAATGTACGTGTCCACCGCGTCCATGAGCTGCATGATCCCGTCGGCGGCTTCCTTGTCACCCTCGAGCGCCTTCAGCGCCGAGACGCGCACCACCGGGATGTCGTCGCCGGGGAACTCGTAGCGCGAGAGCAGCTCGCGCACCTCGAGCTCGACCAGCTCCAGCAGCTCCTCGTCGTCGACCGCGTCGACCTTGTTGAGCGCGACCACGATGTACGGCACACCGACCTGGCGAGCGAGCAGGATGTGCTCGCGCGTCTGCGGCATGGGCCCGTCGGTGGCGGCGACCACGAGGATCGCGCCGTCCATCTGGGCAGCGCCGGTGATCATGTTCTTGATGTAGTCGGCATGACCGGGGCAGTCGACGTGCGCGTAGTGACGGTTCTGGGTCTCGTACTCGACGTGCGCCGTCGCGATCGTGATTCCGCGCGCCTTCTCTTCCGGCGCGTTGTCGATCGAGTCGAACGAGCGGAACTTGATGTTCGGGTTGTGCTTCGACAAAACCTTGGTGATGGCCGCC
>JAFAJR010000113.1 GCA_019236085.1 Candidatus Dormiibacterota bacterium | reverse complement strand
TGGCATACGGCGGCTCGCAGTTCGTGGACTCTCCGGGCACCGGTCGCTACCACACCTATCTGTGCGACGAGGTCGTCACCTTCGTCGATGAGCACTACCGCACGATCGCCGACCCCGCGCATCGTGGCATCCAGGGAAAGTCCAGCGGGGGTTTCGGCGCGATGATCACGCCGATGCTCCGTCCCGACCTCTTCGGCGGCCTCGCCACGCACGCCGGCGACGGGTTGTACGAGTGCGTGTACATCCCGGAGTTCCCCAGGGCGGTCCGTCATCTGCGGCCGTACGACGGAGACATCCTCAAGTGGTGGGACGACTTCCGCTCGCGCGTCGCCTTCACCAAGGACGGCGACCAGGACCTGCTAGGTCTGTTGGGTGTCGCGGCGTGCTTCTCAGCGCGGAACGACGGGACCCCGGAGCTGCCGTTCGAGCCGCACACCGGCAGGCTTCGTGAAGACGTGTGGTCGCGCTGGCTGGCCTGGGACCCGGTGCGCATGGTCCGCGACCACGCCGATGCGCTGCGCTCGCAGCGCGCCATTTGGATCGACGCCGGAACCCGGGACGACTTCTTCCTCGACCTCGCGGCTCTGGCGTTCCGCGATGAGCTGGCTGCGATCGGCGTCACAGATGTGCACTTCGAGTTGTTCGACGGCACGCACCAGGCCATCGACTACCGCTACCCGCTCTCCCTGGCGTACCTGGCGCAGCGGCTCAGCTGACGACGCGGGCTCCTACACGCAGCTCGTCCAGCAGGCGCGCGGTGGCTGCCGCGACGTTGTCGACAGCGGAGTCGAACACATCGCGGTTCGCTGGCGACGGCACGCGGTAACCGCTCACCTTGCGCACGTACTGCAGGGCGGCGGCGTGGATGTCGTCAGGCGGCGCGGCCACGCTGCCGGCGCGCAGCGTCTTGATGCTCCGGCACATGAGGCGAGCCTACTCGACGATGGCCACGGTCTGGCCTTCCTGCACCACGTCGCCTTCTTTCACCGTGATCTCCTTCACCGTGCCGCTGACCGGTGAGGTGATCGGTATCTCCATCTTCATCGACTCCAGGATCATCAGCGTGTCGTCCTCCTCGACCTGCTGCCCAACCTCGGTCACGATCTTCCACAGGTTGCCGACCAGCTCCGCTTTCACCTCAGCCATGGGCACGCAATTGTACGGGCTGCGCTGAGGGAACCCATCCCCCTTTCGCCATTAGACGGGGGGAATACCGTGTTTGCGCCACACACGATGGGGCCGCTTGGTTGCGGCCGCGTCGAGCGCATCGCAGATCACCCGGCGCGTGTCCGCGGGGTCGATGATGTCGTCGACCATCGCCCACGACGCGGCGATGTACGGGTCTATCGTCTCGCGCACCGAGGCGACGAACTGCTCCCGGGCGGTGCCGGGATCCTCGGCCGCTGCGATCTGCTTGGGAAAGATGATGTCGACAGCCCCCTCCGGCCCCATGACGGAGATCTCGGCGCTGGGCCAAGCCACCAGCGTGTCCGGCTCGTAGCCGCGGCCGTTCATCACGAAGTACCCGGCGCCGTACGCCTTGCGCATCACAACAGTCACCTTGGGCACCGTCGCCTCGCTCACCGCGTAGAGCATCTTGGCGCCGTGGCGGATGATGCCCTGCCGCTCGACCTCGGTGCCCACGATGAAGCCTGGCACGTCCTGCAGGAACACCAACGGCAGGTTGAATGCGTCGCAGAGCCACACGAACCGTGCTGCCTTGTCGGCCGCGTCGAGGTCGAGCGCGCCGCCCTTCACCATCGGCTGGCTGGCGACGACGCCACAGGAACGTCCGTCGAATCGCACCAGCGTCGTGATGATGTTGCGCGCGAACGTCGGCTTGACCTCGAAGACCACACCGTCGTCAGCCAGCCGCTTGATCACCTTACGCATGTCATAGGCGGAGCGCGGATTCGCGGGAACCAATGTGTCGATGTCATCGATGCGGCGGTCACGAGGGTCGGATGTCGCAAGCCGCGGAGCTTGCTCGCGGTTGTTCGACGGGAGGAATGACAAAAATCCGCGCACAGCGGCGACGCACGCGGCGTCGTCGCCCACCTCGAGGTCGCCGACGCCGCTGACGTAACAATGCACCTGGCTCCCGCCCATGGCGTGGTCGGTGGTCTCCTCGCCCGTGGCGGCCTTGACCAGGCGCGCGCCACCCAGCGACATGCTGCTCGTCTCCTCGACCATTGGCACGAAGTCGGCGAGACCGGGGATGTATGCGGTGCCCGCAGCGCATGGCCCGAGCATCGCCGCAACCTGCGGCACCACGCCGCTCATCTGCACCTGCTCATAGAACAGCGCGCCACTGCCGGCGAAGGTGCTGCCGGCAGCCTCCTGGATCCGTGCTCCAGCGGAGTCCAGCAACCACACCATGGGCAGGCGGTTGAGCAGCGCCTTCTTGCGCAGCCTCGCGACCTTCTGCTCTCCGATCATGCCCATCGACCCCGCCATGACTGTGAAGTCGTACGCCGCGCAGTACACGCGTCTGCCGTCGATCAGTCCTTCGCCTGTAATGACGCCGTCGGCCGGGGTGCGCTCAGGATCGCTGTCGGCGCCGGTGAGCGCGTGCTGGTGCGCCAGCAAACCCGATTCCACGAACGTCCCTTCGTCGAAGAGCAAGGTCACACGTTCGCGCGCTGTCAGCTTGCCCTTGTCATGCTGCTGTTGGACCCGCTCCTCGCCGCCCATGGCGAGCGCCCGCTGCCGGCGGGTGTGCAGGTCGTCGACAAGACCGGCGAGCGAGTCCGGGGATCGGTCCTCAGTCACGCCGGTTCAGCGACCGGTGAATCTCGGTTCGCGCTTCTCGAGAAAGGCGTGCACGCCCTCGCGGAAGTCGTCGCTGAGGCTGACGATGGTGAGCTCGGACTGCAGGTGACGCAGCGCAGCCTCCATGTCGAGTCCGTCGATGTCGTAGAACGCGTCCCTCCCAAGGCGCATGACCAGCGGGCTCCAGCGCGCCACATCGACAGCCCAGGCATGTGCGGTGTCACGGACCTCGGCGAGCGGCACCACCTTGTTGACGAAGCCCCATTGCAGCGCCGTCTGCGCGTTGATGCGCTCGCCGGTGAGGAACAGCTGCATGGCGCGCTTGCGGCCGAGGTTGCGCACCACTATCGACATGATCATCATCGGCCAGACGCCGACACGGATCTCCGGAGTGCCGAACTGCGCGCTGTCGGCGGCGACGAGCAGGTCGCACGACAGCGCCAGTCCGAAGCCACCGGCGAGCGCGTGTCCGTTGATGCAGCCGATCAGCGGCTTGCCCAGGCGCTGGATGGTCAGAAACAGCTCGACGAAGTGGCCGCGTTCGCGGTGCCGGTCGGTTTCGGTCGCATCCTGCGCGAACCCCGCAAGGTCCGCGCCGGCGCTGAAGGCTTTGTCACCCGCACCGGTGAGGACGATGCAGCGCACGCTGTCGTCACCGGCAGCCCGCTGCAACGCTGCGATGAGGTCGCGAAGCGTCTGGGGGCTGAGCGCGTTGCGCTGTTCGGGCCGGTTGAGCGTGAGGGTGGCCACCCCCTCGCTCGCGGCGTAGAGGACCTGGCCGCGCTCCTCGGCCATGCCGTCAGGCGGCGACGCCGATGATCCTGCCGTCGATCCAGCCGGTCCAACCGTTGCTGCAGATCACCCGCGCCCAGGCACCACGAACCTCGGACACCTGGATGGGCAGCCCCGGCGCCAGCGTGGCCACCACCGGCCCGGACGGGTCCGGCGCGGCCCAGGCGCGCAAGCCCTGGGGTGGCACGGAGTGTGTCGGCGCCCAGCCGCCGGCCGCGGGTTGCGGTTGCGGCTGGTACTGCGGCTGCGCCTGGTACTGAGGCTGAGCCTGGTACTGCGGCTGCGGCTGGTATTGCGGCTGGGGCTGCGGCGTGAAGGTCGGGGCCGCCATCGCGGGCTGCGCCGCCGCGGGCTGGCTGTATGCCGGGGTGCTCACCGCAGCCGCGGTGCTGACGCTCCCCAGCTGCCGGGCTGTGTGGCTGAGTTCGGCGACCGCCTGCATGAAGGCGTTCTTGCTGAAGCCGTCGTGATAGATCGAGGTCTGCAGGGTCACCGACGTGCCGCTGTCCGCCTTGTCAGCTGTGCCCGTGATCCACCCGGGCCGCTGGTCGATGAGCTTCTTTGCGGAGTCCACGGAGCTGTCAGCCGCCGACGCCGTGTGGCGCAGCACCACCCGGTCCGCCCCAGGCATCTGCACGGCGACAAGGTCGACAGGCGCTCCCGAGGCGGCTCCGGCGCGGATCCCGAGCGCGTAGTCGGCGCCGGCTTCACTGCGTTCGCCGGTGTTCTCCAGGTCGTTGTCGGGAGAGCACCAGGCGCTGATGCTCTGCTTGACGTCGTCACCCGTCATGCGTCAATCCTCACTGGGTTCGGTGGCAAGTGGCGCCAACTCTACGGGATCGCCAGCGGGGTCGCGGTCAGGCAGCGCGGACGGGGCGGCGGCGCAGCCACATCCAGACGAGCCCGGCGCCCATGCCCAGCACGATCAGCGGCAGGGCCGACACCACACCCTCGAGCAGGGCTCCGGTCACCACGCCGGCATTGCTCCAGCCGCTGCCGATGCCACCCGCTATGGGCGCAGGCGCCGGGGAGGCGACGCTGACGGTCCCGCGCTCGCTCAGCGCGATCGTCGCCGTCGCATAGGTCACGTCGTTGGTGAGGAGGTCGAGCTGGCCCTGGTCCTGGTCGATCTCCTGTTGCACCTGCTCGATCTGCTGCTCCAGCATGGTGATGTCGTCGAGCGAGGTGGCGTCGGCCAGAAGCTTCTGCAGGGCGATCAGGTGCGCATTGGCTGAGGCCAAGCGCGCGTTCACGTCGATGAAGTCTGCCGTGTGATCGATGCTGGAGAAGTTGATGGCCGACGTGGCAAAGGTGGACGGGAAGCCGTTCAGGAACACGGCGAGCTGCGACGCTGGGATCTTCACGGTGAGCGATCCGCTGACGATCCGTCCGGTGCGGTCCGGTTCGGTCTGCGAGCTGACCACGAAACCACCCAGCTGGACGGTACGCGCCGTAAGTGCTTGGAACGACTGCAGGAACTGGCCGTGCGGCACCGTGTACGTGGCGGTGACGGAACGCTGAATATCGGCGCCGCCGGATCCGACGACGATGCCGTCCGCCACCGTCGTGCTCTGGGTCTGCGCCTGCTGCGCAGATCCCTGGCCCGCGACGGGAGCCGTCAGCGCAGCGGGCGCCATCACCGGGACTCCTGCTCCACCGGCCATTGCAGGCGACCCGTTCGTGACGGTTGCCGATGATCCGTCTCTGGCCGCGGCGGTGCCACAGCCCGCCAGTGCGGCTGTTGCGAGGCTGCCGATGATCCAGGTGCGTGCGCTCCTCATTGCGAAGTCCCTCGTGGTGCGGTCACACCCCGAGTACGCCACCGGTTGAGCCGAGGTTCGCGAACCCAAGCGTCTCGCCGGACGTACCCTCGTGATGAATGGACGACGAGGACCTGCTGCAGCGGGCCCGCCGCGGAGACCGCGAAGCGTTCGCCGAGGTCGTCGCTCGCTACCAGGACCGCTTGTACACCATGGCGCTCCGGCTCCTCGGCAACAGCGCCGATGCGGCAGACGCCGTGCAGGAGACCTTCATTCGTGCCTGGCTTCACATCCATGAGCTGCAGGGACCCGGGCTGCGCGCCTGGCTGTTCCGTGTGACGGTGAACTGCAGCCGCGACCTGCAGAGACGTGCGATCAGGCGGCCTCACGATCCGCTGGAGGATGAGCGCGGCAACATCGTCGAGCTGCCCGACGCCGCGCAGGACCCCGAGCGCACCGTGCTCAACCGTCAGCGGCTGCGCGATGTGCTCGCGGTGCTCGAGAGCCTGCCGATGGACCTGCGCACGGTTCTGGTGCTGCGTGAGATCAACGAGCTGTCGTATGAGGAGATCGGTGACGTGCTGCAGATTCCGGTGGGCACCGCCAAGTCGAGGGTGAACCGCGCCCGCCTGCAATTCTCGGAGGCGCTGCAGCGCAGTGGCGTGCTCGCCGAGGAGGGCACCGCATGATCGGGCGGAGCCACGTGCGGAAGCGTTTCTCGGACGCGTTCGATGGGTCGATGAGCGCCGAGGATCGCGCCCGATTCGAACGCCACCTGCAGCGCTGCGAGCGATGCGCCGCGGCATATGCGACGTTCAGGTCAGGCCTCGCCGCTCTGCAAGCCATGCCGGCCGAGCGCATGCCGCGCCCCGTGCACATTCCGAGCGGTCCCGTGCCCCTTGAAGCCGCGGTCGTGAAGCGCTCGGGGGCGCGGTTCAAACTACCGGCACTCGGTGTGGCGTCTCTTGCAGGCGCAGGAGCAATTGCCGCTGTCGCGCTGGTCATCGTTCTTGCGGCGAGGGGCGCACATGCACCCAGCACGGCGAGCAACGCGTTGAATGGCGGTGCGTCGGGCGGCGGCGCTCAGGGTGCACCCGCTGTCCTTGCGCCTGCCGCGGCCTGCGGCGCCATGGTCCCGGTGGTGAGCAACGCGATGCCGCCATCCGGCTACACCCTGACGTCGACGGCGACGGCAACTCCGCCGGGACTGAAGCTCGTGCTTGCGACCCAGACCGGTTCGGTCCGCTCAGGTCACACCGTCAGTATTTATGCCGCCATCCAAGCGCAGCCGGGAACTGCAGCTCACGCGGGTTGCCTCAACGTGACCGGTCTGTCGCAAGGCTTCGTCAAGCAGGCGGCAGGGTTGCAGTACGAGTCCGGCGGCGTGTTCACGCTGAACATTCCCAGCGGCATCGCGCCGGGGACCGTGCTGCACATTACGATGACGACCGAGAGCGACTCGTTGAGCGCCAACCCGGCGACGCCGCGCGTGGAGATCGACGTCTCCGTCAGCGGATGACGAAAGCCGCGTCACCATCACAACAACGGCGATGAGGCCCCGGGCGGAATCGAACCGCCGACACAAGGTTTAGGAAACCTCTGCTCTATCCGCTGAGCTACGGGGCCTTGCGCCGCAATCTACAAGGATTCTGAACAGCGGGGGTGGGCTCTTCGCCAGCCGGCTGTTGAAGGCGGTAGACTTCGCCCTCCAGTCGAAGTGAGCGGCTAATGGAATATCTCCGATCTCCCACGACTCCTGGTGCAGGCGTGGAGTGGCGCAGGCGCGTCCTTACCGTCGCTGGTGCGCTATCGATCTTGGTGGTGACCTCGGCAATCGGAGCGATGGAGGTCGACGCGGCCGCCTCCGCCGACCTCGCCGTCACGAAGCAGGGGTCGCCCAATCCGGTGGCGGCCGGCGCTGACGAGACCTACACAGTCACTCTCACGAACGACGGCCCCAGTGCTGCGCAGAACGTATCCCTGCAAGATCCCCTGCCTACCGGCATGACGCTCGTGTCGGAGATGCCGAACCCGAGTAACCCCGACACATTCAGTAACACATCGGCCGGTAACACCGCCAGTTTCTCTGCAGCGGCAATGCCGGCCGGCAATACGGACGGGTTCACGATCGTGGGACAGGTTTCGTCGGGAGTCGCACCCGGTACGACGCTCACGAACACCGCATCGGTTTCTTCGACCATCAACGACCCGAA
>JAFAJR010000389.1 GCA_019236085.1 Candidatus Dormiibacterota bacterium | reverse complement strand
AGACCGTCATCGAGGACCCGGGTGCAGCCACTCGGCGCGGTGCGATCCGCACGCTGTTGCTGTGCAGCGGCCATGTGTACTACGACCTGCAGCTCAACGAGGCTCGTGGTGCGGCAGACGACATCGCCATAGCGCGAGTGGAGCTGTTGCATCCATTCCCCGCCAACGCCGTGGGCCGGCTGATCGAGTCCTATCCCAACCTCGAACGGTTGTACTGGGTGCAGGAGGAACCGTCCAACATGGGCGCCTGGGGCCACGTGTCTCTGCACCTGCGCAAGCGGACCGAGGGCCCGAGGGTGCAGTACATCGGCCGCCCGCGCCGCGCGTCGCCGTCGGAGGGATTCGCCGGCTCGCATCGCCTCGAGCAGGAACGCATCGTCACCGAAGCGCTCGGCAAGCCGGTCGCCATCAGCTCGTGACCCAGCGCGTCGTGGTGCTCGGCGGCGGGCCCGCCGGCGATGTGGCAGCACTTCGCGCGGCGCAGCTCGGCGCGTCGGTGACGATGGTGGAGCGCGCCGAGCTCGGTGGCACGTGCCTCAACTGGGGCTGCATCCCCACCAAATCGCTCCTCGCCGGCGCCGACCTGCTGCGCAAGATCCGCCGTGCCGGCGAGTTCGGCATCACCGTGGCACCACCGCAGGTGGATTTCCAGCGCATGATGGAACGCAAGGAAGAGGTGGTGCTGCGCATGCGCAACGGTGTGGCTGCCGCGTGCAAGCGACACGACGTGCGGGTCGTGAAGGCGCAGGGCATTGTCGACGGTGACGCGGTGGTCGCAGACGGCGAGCGCCACGAGTTCGACCATCTCGTCGTGTGCGTCGGCACAGAGCCGTCCGGCCTTCCAGGTGTGGACATGGAGCATCCGCTGGTGGTGACGTCGAACGGCATCCTTCGGCTGGAGCGTGTGCCGGAGCATCTGCTGGTCATAGGTGGCGGGGTTGTGGGCTGCGAGTTCGCCAGCCTCTTCGTGGCGTTGGGGGCTCGGGTCACGGTCGTCGAGATGCTGCCGCAGGTGCTGGCGGGCGTCGACTCGCGCATTGTGCAGCAGTTCCGGCGCCTGGTGGAGAAGGAGGGCATTGTCTTTCACACCGGCCGCCGCCTTGAACGTGTCGAATATGGCAGCAACTCGCTGACCGCCGCCCTCGACGACGGGACCGCGGTCGAGGCCGACCTCATGCTGGTGTCAGTGGGCCGCCGCCCGCAGACCCGCGGCATCGGCCTGGAGGATGCTGGAGTTGTGATCAACGAGCGCGACCACCTGGTGGTCGACGCCATGCTGCGCAGCGCCAACCCGCGGATCTGGGGCGCGGGCGACTGCATCGGCGGCCTCCAGCTCGCCCATCTGGGCAGCGCCGAAGGCGAACGCGCCGTGGAGAACGCGCTCGGCCACCTGGTGATGCCGATGGATCGCACAGTGGTGCCCTCATGCATCTACACGCACCCGGAAATAGCCATGGTTGGCCTGAACACGGACACCGCGAAGGAGGCGGGCATCGAGGTGAAGACCGGGCAGGCCCGCTACCTGGGCAACGGCAAGGCGCTCGGCGAAGGCGAGCCGGACGGCGTCGCGCAGCTCTACGCAGAGGCCGCCACCGACCGCATCGTCGGCGCAACCGTCATGGGAGCGCACGCCGTCGAGATCATCCACGAGGTTGCCGTCGCCATCAGCGATGGCCTCAGCCTGGACGACCTGGGCAGCGTCATCCACGCGCATCCCACGGTCAGCGAGCTGGTCATGGACTCAGCGCAGCAGGGTGACGGGGTGGCGCCGTACCTCAGCTGAGCTCGCTGCGCAGCGCCTGAGCCTGTCGCTCCCGGCGGCGAACCGCGACCAGCCGCAGCAGCGACCGCACCTCCAGCGCTGCAGCCGACATCGCGATGACGGCTACGACGAGGAGCGCTATGCCGAGCCATCGCGGCGACAGCACGGTGAGCGTCGTCCCGGCTGTCACCAGCACCGCTGCCACCGCGGCGAATCCGGCAACGGCGGTGATGTGCCACCCCAGTGCTGCGCTCTGCCGGATGGCTGACGCCGATGGCATGTTGCCCAGCCGCGACGCTCTTTGCGGCGGCACCGAGCGGCCGGTTCCCGGGCGCCGTGAGCCCGTCACCCGCCAGAGGAACAGGCCGGCGAGCACCCTGACAAGCAACCGGACGAGCAGCGCCCACGGCACACTCCCATGCTATACACAGCCGGCCGCCGGACCGACACGGAGAGCAATCGCTGCACGGCTTGTTCGGCCTTTACGCTGAGGCGTTCTCGCGTCTCTCGGCGCAACCGAAGTTGCGCAGGTCGCTGACCGCGTGGTGCACCGCCGGCCTCGTGCTGTCGATGGCCTATGCCGCGGCTGTCGCGCTGCTGGCGCCCGGCGGCCGTCTGGCGCAGGCGCTGCTGCTCACGGCGCTGTGGTGGGTGCTCATCTGTGTGGTGTTCACCGGCGGCGCCTCCATGCTCGACACGCCCGGCGGCGAGCGCGTCGATCACTATGGAGTGCCCAACGGGCTCACCGGGCTTCGGGCGTGGATGTGCATGCCGGTGCTGCTCACAGCGCTGTTCGATCTCCCTGGTCGCGAAGGTCTGGCGTTGTTCGCCGGTGTGGGCGGCGCCGCGGGCATGCTCGACGCCGTCGATGGTGTCGTCGCGCGGTCGGTGGGGCCGGTGACGCGGCTGGGTAAGGCACTCGACCCGTTCATGGACACGCTCTTCTTCCTGGTCGCCGCCGCGGGGAGCTACGCCTTGGGGATCGTGCCCCTGTGGCTTGCAGCACTCATCGCGTTTCGCTATGCGGGCCCGGTGCTGCTGACGCCGTTCGTGTTCCTTGCGCGACGCCGTCCAGAGCTGGTGCACACACGCTGGGGACGTCGCAACACGATCCTCACCGGTTTCGTGCTCTTCGTCCTGTTCATCGTCGATCTCGCCGCCGGACCAGTGTGGCTTGCTGCGCTCGTGACAGCGCTGCCCCTGCTGGTGCCGACGCTGGTGCTGCACTTCGTGTCGCTGGCAGCTCGAGTCCGCAGCGCTCCGCTCGCTGCCCGGTGAGTCCGGCGGCCGCCACCGGGCTGGCATCATCAGCCGCCGTGACCGACCTCGTCCTCGCCACCTGGAACGTCAACTCCATCGGGCCGCGCATGCCGCGGCTGCTGGAGTGGCTGGAGCGATTGCAGCCGCATGTTGTGTGCCTGCAGGAGACCAAGATCGCCGATGAGAAGCTGCCACGGCTCGAGCTGTCCGGTTTGGGGTACGAGGTGGTCGCGGCTGGTCAGGGGCCGTGGAACGGTGTGGCGATCGCGTCCCGCGTGGGGATCGACGACGTCAGCACCGGGCTCACCGGTGACGAGGGGTTCGAGGGCCGCGTGGAAGCGCGCGCCATCGGTGCCACGTGCGGACCGCTCCGTGTCTGGTCGCTCTACATTCCGAACGGCAGGGAGCCGGGACACGCTCACTACGCGTACAAGCTCCGCTGGCTGCGGGCTCTCGATGCCGTCGCGGCGGCGGAGATGCAACGCGGCGAACCGCTGGCGCTGTGTGGCGACTTCAACGTCGCACCCACGGATCGCGACGTGTGGGATCCCGCAGCCTTCGCCAACTCGACGCATGTCACGCCACCGGAACGCGATGCCGTCGCGGCCCTGCAGAAGCTGGGGCTGCACGACATCCTTCCGCGGCCGGTTAAGCACGACTACCCCTTCACCTACTGGGACTACCGTGCGGGCAACTTCCACAAGAACCTCGGCATGCGCATCGACCTCGTCCTGGTGAGCGAACCTCTGCGGACTGCCCTGCACGACGCCTACGTGGATCGCGAGATGCGCAAAGGCAAGTTCCCGTCCGACCACGCGCCGGTGGTGGTCGAGTTTCGCGGGCTCTGAGCTCTCACGACCCCTGTGGCGTTTGCAACGTCGCAGCCAGCAACTCCAGCCACGCAGCGTTGCTGAGGCCGTCGCGTCGCGGCCGGTAGTTGCAGTCGAAGCCCTCGGTCAGCAGACGCCCGAGCTCGTCGTCCGGCAGCTGCATCTGCTGCAGGCTCACGATCTCCGCGAGTGCTGCGTTCACTGTGGTCTTCTGCGCTTCCCGCGAGAAGGCGGCGGCGGCGGCCTGCGCCGTGGCGTGCTCGTCCTGCCAGTCCTGGTGGAAGTAGCCGCCGAACATCCGGTAGAGCGCAGGAAATTCCGAATCGGCGTTGCCGATCGTGCGCTCGATGTCGATGATCCCGTGCATTGCGATCCTCCTTGTCAGCGTTGCGAGCGGCGAGCCCGGGCCGGGTACGCGGTGACAACGGTGAAGCCTCCGGGAAGCTCGCTGCGCCGCCGCAGCACCAGCCGCACTCCGCTGACGGGATGCGGCACGGTTAGGCCGCGCTGAACGTCTGCCCAGGTCAGCGAACGACCGATGACCTCGTGCATATCCTCATCGAAGACATACGGAGCACCCTTGTCGCGGCCACGAAGCCAGGAGCGGATGCTGTCGGCGCGACGGTTCATGGCGCTCCGGATGCAGCGCTGTGCCGTCTCCCGGTCAACGAAGAGCCCGTCACCTGCGACACCGCCGGCCACGATGCGGTGCAGCACGTCGTCAGCGGTGACGTTCACATGGCGGCGCAGTGTGTGACCGCCGTGCCGCTCGTACACGCCGAGGTCCTGCACCGGCAGCGGCAGCCCAGGCCGCGGCCGCTCCAGGCCCTCGACACCCTCCATGCGCATCGCCATTCCTCACTGAGCGCCGCAGCGGCGCGCTGCTCTTGCGAGGATGCTGCGACCCGCACCCGGACCTGGCGCGGACGAAGTGTGCATCGCCACGGCCATAATCAGCCGCTGCGATGCTGGCAGTGTTGAAGGCCGCGCCCGGTCCTGGGTTCACCATCGGCGACGTACCGGAGCCGTCACCCGCAGCCGGCGAAGTCCTGTTGCGCGTGACAGCGACGTCTGTGTGTGGCACCGATGTGCATCTCTGGGATTGGAACGCCTGGGCTGCGGCTCGCGTGCACCCACCCAGGGTTCTCGGTCACGAGATGTGCGGTGAGGTCGCAGCCCTCGGCGACGGTGTGGTCAAGCCCGAGATCGGCACGAGGGTCGCTGTCGA
>JAFAJR010000245.1 GCA_019236085.1 Candidatus Dormiibacterota bacterium | reverse complement strand
CGGCGAAGAGAGCGAGGACGAAGGTCGCGGCGCTGGACAGCACCACGCCCAGCACCGCACCTGCGGCCACGCGCTCCATCAGCGTGACGTGCGCACCGACCAGGCCGCAGACCGCGGCACCTGCAAGCAATGTGAGCATCCCGTCGAGCGCGACGAGAAGTGGTGTCACCCGGTGTCGACCCAGATGCGCATCTGGTGGTCCGCCGGCGCCAGCGGCGCGGCGGTCCACACCGGGTAGAAGAAGATGAACGCAGCCAGCACCACGGCCACGCCGCCCCAGGCGAGCGGGGCCAGCGAGATGCTGCCACGTCCGACTGGAACTCGCAGCCTGCGCAGCGCGGTGAGGCCGTAGGCGAGCGCCAGCACCGTGAAGATCAGCATCCCCAGCGCGTGGTAGTAGAAGAGGACGCGACGCTCGTTGCCCGGCACCCACATCATCCATGCGGCCAGATAGCCGAGCACGATGAAGGCGGGCACGAACCGCCGCGACAGAACCGCGCCGAGCGTTCCCACAGCGGCGAACAGCACCGTGCCGGCGAAGAAGACGTCGAACAGCGCCGAGGGCGTCACATGCGCGAACTCGTCACTGGGCGTGGGGTCGCGGTGCTCCATGGCGCTGAACTGCGACGCGGTCAGCGACAGATTGTAGTTGTTCGGTGGGTGGTACAGCTGTGCCGCATGGAAGGTGATGATCATTCCGGCCAGCGACGCCACCCCCAGCGCGCTGACTGACACCCGCCACCAGGTGGGGCCGCGCGTCATCCGCCACACACAGAACAGCAGCGCCGGGATGGCCAGCCACCACACCGCTGGATTGCCCATGTCGGTGATCGACGACTCCTGGCCGCTGCTGGCAGTGCTCAGGTAGAAGAGCACCGGGTGCTCGCTGACCGGCCAGGTGTACCAATGGCTGGAGTAGGGATGCGAGTGACACTCAAGCTCGTGGTACACCAGCGATGCGTCGTTGATCTCGTAGATGTTGTACACAGCCTCGGCGGGGTTGGGCAGCGTCACGCCGCCGATCTCGAACGTGGGCACGTTCAGGGTCTTGGCAGTGCCGGTGAGTCCTGCCGACGCCGGGTCGCACTTGGTGAAGAAGTACACGTCGTCGTGCGGGATCGTCAGGTACCGCGAGTAGCAGGCGCAGAACACCGCCACCATCACGGCGGCACCCGCGATGTAGTGCAGCAGGCCACGGCGCCCCGCAGCGCTGCGCCACATGTCGGTCTGTCGGAGCCCGGGGCCCTCGATGTTGCGCAGCCAGCGCAGGCCGGCGACGAGGTACGGCGCCAGCGCGCGTCCCAGGATCAGCGCTCCGGCGACCACCAAGGGCGCGAGCATTGTCAGCTTGGCGCCGAAGGCAAGCCCTGCCGCCAGCGCCATGATGTATAGGGACACGCGCCACTGCGTCCTGGTCCGTGCCTGCCAGTGCAGCAGGAACAACCAGTAGAAGAGCGCCACGAAGAAGATGGCGATGATGTCGATGACGCCGGTGCGCGACTCGACGAACGCCAGTCCGTCCAGGCTCATGAACGCGGCTGCTGCGAAGGCGAAGAACCTGTCGTTGCGCCGCAGCCGCCGGCCGATGAGATAGACGACCCCGACCAGCAGGCTGCCGAAGATCACAGTGCTCCAGCGCCACGTCCACGTGTCGAAGCCACCGAACGCTATGGGCGGCGTCATGAGCAGCTTGGCCAGCGGCGGCTCCGGGTCGAAGTAGGACTCTGCCGGCTGACGCAGGTCCTTCGCGGCGTCGACGGGAAAGTACACCTCGTCGAACACGAACCCGCACCGCGTCACGTCGGTGTGGTTCACGTGCTGGCCCGTGACGTCGGTTCCGGCTGGGCCGACCGGCACGGTGATGCATTCCGGCGTCGACGTGTTGTACGGGTAGCCGACACCGAGCACGCTGACTCCCGAGCCGCCCGTCAGGAAGTTGGGCAGGATGGGACTCGCGAAACGCAGCGCAAAGGACAGCAGCACCAGCGCCACCACGACGACGACGTCGATGCGGTCCAACTCGAGGAACCCGCGCAGCCCGGCGCGCACCAGCGGGGCGCTCTCTGACTCGGTAGCGTCGCTGTCCATCTTCCGGCTTAACATTGCTTTACAAGAATTCATGGCTCCTTTACTGCGCTGGGCACGAGGCCTCGCGTACAGTCAGAGCCGTCCCGGTTTCCGGGCGTCATCTGAAACTCATTCCCTTCCTGAAAGGCCGGAGGGCTGTGCTCTCCGGTCTTTTCTTTTTGTGCCGGCGGACGCGCTGCGCACCCGGCGGACGCAGTCGAGCCATCGCCGGTAATTCTCGTCCGGCCGCGCCGAGCTGCGGGGTTCGAACCGCCGGCCGGCTC
>JAFAJR010000186.1 GCA_019236085.1 Candidatus Dormiibacterota bacterium | reverse complement strand
ACTCTCGGTCCGCGCACCAATGACCGAGAGGAGTCGCATGCCCGTTTCCCAGATTGACGTCGCCGTCGAGCGCAAGCCCGGGTCGCAGCTCGAGCTGCGCGTCACCGCCCCCGCCGGGGAGGTGGACGCGGCGATCGACGAGTCCCTGCGCCGTCTGGCCGGACGCATCCGCATTCCCGGCTTCCGGCCGGGCAAGGCGCCGGGGCCGATGGTGGAACGTGCCGTCGGCTGGGATGCGGTGCGCCACGAGACTGTCGACCGCCTGGTGCCCGAGCTGTACCGCCGTGCTGTCGAGCAGGAGGGAGTGGAGCCGGTGTCGGACCCGCAGGTCGACGTGCAGACGCTTGAACGTGAGAAGCCACTCGTGTTCACCGCGACCATCACTGTGAAGCCGGTCATCGACCTCGGCGATTACCGGTCGCTCCGTGTCGAGAGGTCGCACACCGACGTCACCGAGGCGAACGTTGACGACGCCGTCGAGGAGGTGCGCCGCCGTCACGCGACGCTGCGTGATGTGGACCGCCCGGCGCAGGCCGGCGACGTGCTGCGCTGCACCCTGGTCATGCGCCACGGCGACGAGGTCGTCGGCGGTGAGGAGACCGGCGAACGCGACCTGGAGCTGGACCGCGAGACGATAATTCCCGCCATTGTTGACGGAATCATCGGGCTCTCCGGTGGAGCCGAGCGTTCCTTCGAGGTGACGCTGCCCGGCGATTATCCGCGCGAGGAATTGCGCAATACGACAGTCACGGTGGACGTCCGCGTGCTCACCGTGCGTGAGCGCGAGCTGCCGCCACTCGACGACTCGCTGGCCGAGCTCGACGGCCATGGAACGACGCTGGATGAGCTCCGGACTGTGCAACGCGAGCGTCTGGAGCGCGAAGCCGAGGACAGCGACCGCGATCGCTTCGAGCAGCAGGCACTGAGCGCGCTGCGGGACAGCGTGCGCGTCGACGTGCCGCAGGTCATGGTTGAGCGCGAGATCGAACGCCAGCTCGCCGATCTGGAGTACCGCCTGGCGGCAATCGGCATCCCGCTCGACAAGTATCTGGAGCTGAGCGGCCAGACCATCGAGAAGTTGCGTGGCGACCGGCGTGAGCCGGCCGTGCAGCGCGTCAGACTGGACCTCGCGCTCGACCAGCTGGCGACCGAGGAAGGTGTCGAGGTGGACGAGCAGCAGGTGGAGCAGGAAGCACGGCGCATCAGTGAAGGGCAGCGCCTCAGCGCGTCGCAACGGCAACGCTTGGAGGACGCCGCGCGGCGAGACCTGGTGCGGCGCGCCGCCGCGTTGCGGTTGCTGGAGATCGCGGGCGGCGACGGCGGTTTCGTGCAGACGTGAGCGCGCCCGTCATCGAGGTCAGCGGCCTCGTCAAACGCTACGGTGAGATCGAGGCGGTGCGCGGCATCGACCTGCGCGTCGAGGCTGGAGAGATCTTCGGCTTCCTGGGTCCCAACGGCGCGGGAAAATCGACCACCATCAGCATCCTCTGCACGCTGCTGCGTCCCACAGGGGGTGCAGCGCGGGTCGCCGGCGTCGACGTCATGCAGGACCCCTCGCTGGTGCGAAGCCGCATCGGGCTTGTGTTCCAGGACCCGTCGCTCGACGGACAGCTCACGGGCCGCGAGAACCTCGAGTTTCACGCATATCTCTATGGCATCTCGGCCCAGCTGCGCCGGGAACGCATCGACCACGCACTGGCAATGGTGGAGCTCACCGACCGCGCCGGCAGCCCGGTGCTCACGTATTCCGGCGGCATGCGGCGCCGGCTGGAGATTGCTCGCGGCATCCTCCATTACCCCCAGGTGCTGTTCCTCGACGAGCCGACACTCGGGCTCGACCCCCAGACGCGACGCCACATCTGGGCGTATCTGCACGAGGTGCGCAAGCGCGAGCACATCACCATCTTCATGACCACGCATTACATGGACGAGGCGGAGTTCTGCGACCGCATTGCGATCATCGACGCCGGACGCATCGTCGCGCTGGGGACGCCGCAGGAGTTGAAGTCGATGGTCGGCGGCGATGTGGTCACCGTGGTCACCGCGGATGCCGCCGGCGCAGCGGACCAGGTGCGGCGTGTGTTCGATGTGCCCACCAGTGTGGTGGAAGGCGAGGTGCGCATCGAGGTGAAGGACTCCGCGTCGTTCATGCCGCGGCTGTTCACAGACCTCTCCCTGCCGATCTCGTCGGTGAGCTCGCGCAGCCCCAGCCTTGACGATGTCTTCCTCAAGCTCACCGGCAAGGCGATCCGCGAGGACGGTGGTGGCGGCGGCGGCAACCGCGAGATGATGCGCCAGATGGGTCGCATCTGGAACCGGCGATGACGCAGCAGGTGATTGCAGCGCCTGTCCTGGCGCCCTCGGTGAACGCCGTTGATGTCCGCGGCGCGTCGCTGCGCGCCGTGTACATGATCTGGAAACGCGACCTCATCCGCTACACCCGCGACCGCATGCGGTTGCTTGCATCGCTGGCGCAACCCGTGCTGTTCCTCGTCGTGTTCGGCACCGGGCTGAGCTCGTCACTGCGCGGCGCCGGCGGCGGCATCGCAGCCGCGGGCACATCGCTGCAGTATGTGCAGTTCATCTATCCCGGCGTGATGGGAATGGCGGTGTTGTTCAGCGCCGTCTTCGGGGCCATGTCCATCGTGTGGGACCGCGAGTTCGGCTTCCTCAAAGAGGTGCTTGTGGCGCCGATCCATCGCTCGTCGGTGGCCATCGGCAAAAGCCTGGGGAGCGCCACGCAGTCCGTGATTCAGGGAGCCATCCTGCTGGTGCTGGCCCCGGTGGCCGGCGTGCGTCTCACAGTGCTCGGCGTGCTCGAGCTCATCCCGCTGCTGTTCATCCTGGCGTTCGCGCTATCGGCGCTGGGCGTTGCGATTGCCGCGCGCATGCGCAGCATGCAGGCATTCCAGGTGGTGGTGAACTTCCTGATGATGCCGTTGTTCTTCCTGGCGGGGTCACTGTTTCCCTTGGGCAGCAACCTTCCTGCGTGGCTCACGGTGCTGACGCGCCTGGACCCTGTGAGCTACGGCATCGACGCGATGCGCCGCACCGTGCTCACCGCGACCGGCGTGCCGCAGGCCGCGCTGGACCGCCTCGGGCTCTCGCTCTTCGGGCAGCCCCTCACCGTCTGGGTGGAGGTGGTGCTCCTCGTCGCCTTCGGCCTCGCGATGCTCGCGCTCGCGATCCTCGGCTTCCGCCAACGCGACTGACGTCGCACAGTTCCACACGAATATGGAACAGGGAGTCGAAGGAAGGTCCCGCTTCTCTGGGCGCACCTATAATGAGGCGACAATGAACCCGACCAACCTGATCCCGATGGTCGTCGAATCGACCAACCGTGGCGAGCGGGCCTTCGACATCTATTCCAGGCTGCTGAAGGACCGCATCATCTTCGTCGGCACACCCATCGACGACCAGATCGCAAATGTCGTCATGGCGCAGCTGCTGTTCCTCGCCGGCGAGGACCCCGAGAAGGACATCTGGCTGTACATCAACTCGCCCGGCGGATCCGTGTATGCAGGTCTCGCAATCTACGACACCATGCAGTACGTCGAGCCGCGCGTCGGCACCATCTGCATGGGCCTCGCCGCATCGATGGCTGCCGTGCTGCTCGCGGGCGGAGCCACCGGCATGCGCTTCAGCCTTCCCAACACGCGCATCCTCATTCACCAGCCGTCGGGTGGCTTCCAGGGCCAGGCTGCTGACATCCAGATCCATGCGCAGGAGATCCTGCGGGTGCGGCATCGCATCGACGAGATCCTGTCGCAGCACACGGGCAAGCCCATCGAGGTCGTCACGCGCGATTCGGATCGTGACTTCTTCATGAGCGCGGACGAGGCCAAGGCATACGGCCTGATCGACGAGATCATCCAGGGACGCCCGAAGGAGGCCGCCCCGCACACCACTAGCAACGGCGGGCCGCCCACAGCGCTGCCCACCGGTGGTGGCGGCAACGGCGCGGACACGTCCGGAGGCGCTTCGTCGCGTTAGCCATGGAATCTAGGGGTCCCGTCGCTTATGACTGAACGCGACGATCGCAGGCGTCACACACGTTGCTC
>JAFAJR010000155.1 GCA_019236085.1 Candidatus Dormiibacterota bacterium | reverse complement strand
CCGCTGCGAGGCGCGGGAATCCGGCGGCCTCATGACTTGGCCCCTATGAAAGTGTCGAGAAAGGCGACGTCACCACGGCGTGAAACGGCCAGATTCTTTGCCGAGATGCGGGTCCAGCGTACCCCGAGCACGTCGCATGTGTCGCTGAAGAGGCGATGGATGTCCAGCGAGGTATTGGCAAAGAGATAGCGTGGATACGCGTAGCTGACAATGGCTCCGGTTCTGTTGATCCTGCGTATCGTGTTGAGGCTGCGCGACCCGTCGGAATGTATCAGGCCGGCGAGGAACTCGCGTGGCTGGGCTGTGACGATCACACGCTGCCACGGCTCGAGGAGGATGGGCCGCGTGTGCTTCGGTCCCGGTCCGTGCTGCGGGAAGAGGTGGATCCAGTGTTTCCACCAGGATGTGATGTCGAAGCAGCCCGTCCGCCGGCGCAGAGTGGGCTGGCGCGCTCCGACGCGAATGATTGCCTCACAACAGCGCCGGATTAGATTCGTGTACCGCGCGTCCTGGGTAATCGCGAGACGCCAGACAGCGCGGGGAAGCGGGACGAGATGTCCGTCGCCGAGGTACATGCCAAGAAGATAGGCGTACGCCGCGAAGTCGGCTGACCCACGCGAAGGTTCACAATGAAAACAGCCCGCGCGCGGAGTCCGGGCTTCAAGGTTCAACATCTGGCCGGCAGTCCATCGCTTGACGGTGTTAAGTGACACGCCGGTGCGACGCGAAATGTCGCACTTGTTGAACCCCTCCTCGTACAAGCGCAGCACCAAGATGACATCTGCTGCACTACGCATGTCAGGTACTACAAGTGCGGGAGGTGGGATTCGAACCCACACGCCTTTCGGCAATCGGGTTTGAGCCGATCCTGTCAGCCAGTTGCAGCACTCCCGCGTACTCGAAGGATACCGTGCGGTCAAGTTCGCTCATGGCACGGTTCATTGTACCAAACATCTGTTCGTGCTAGACGGACAATGCGCGCCGGCATCACGCTGCGCGACGCCGCAGCACAAGCAGCCCGACAACCGTCATCGCCACGACGGCGCACAGCGCGATCACAAGCGGCACCACCAGGCCGTTCGCCACCGTCATGACCGTGTTTTGTTGCGTCATCAGCACGAAGTCTCCCAGCACCGCCGACGTGCTCTCGTAGGTCCCGGTGCAGCCGAATGGCACTGTGTGCAGCTGAGTCCATGCATCGCCGTCGAGCCGGAACAGCGTGACCTGCACGGCGGGGGTCGCCGCCCGCAGCACCACCGTCACGGGATGGCGCGCGACGGGCCGCAACGCTGCGCCGGCCGGCGTCAGCGCGGCGACGCGGTACACGTTCGCGTCGAGATGCCACCCCGGCGGCGGTGACACCGAGGTGCTCACCGCACTGAGACTGAGAGTGAACGGCGACGACGGCGACACCAGCGCGCCGTCGGTGAGCAGCACCTCTGCCTGCGGCTGCAACTCGCCGGTCTTCAGGTCGTAGTTGGGAAAGCTCTCCGAGGCCGGAAAGGACACGCTAGACGATGCAGGTGGCGGGTGGCTGCCGGTGAAGACGTACGGCTGCGACAGGCACACTCCTTCATACAGCGGAGGCGACGCCGGGGGCATCACGCGCCACAACACCGCGGTGGCCGCTGCGCTGACGACGATCGCCGGCAAGCACCACCGACAGGAACTCCGCAACCGCCGGACTCCGTTACCGCGGCGAAGCGAGGGCCGGCGCCTCTCCCGGGAGACGGTCAGCTGCCGGGGACACGTCGAACGCGAACATCGAGCGCGAACGCCGCAGCATCACCAACAACGACATGCGCGGATACACCGTCACCGTGACGTGCGTGTCATGGCCGGCGTCCAGCAGCAACCGCACGCGCTCGCTGCGATGGCCGTCGAGCTCCGCTTCCACGCTGTGCTCACCCGGCTCGCGCTGCACCATGATCGACGCATGCTGACGCAGCGCCCCGATGTCACTGCCGTCCACCAGGACGCGCAGGTTGCGTCCCATCGCCATGTGACCGCTGCCACGGTCGATCACGAGCACGCCGTCGCCTCGGTGTCCACGGCACGTAGTCTGATGCCATGACGCCAGGAGCAGGAGCATGAGCGGCGCCGCCGCATATGTGCTGCTCACCACGTTCCTCGCGTCGGCGGTCGAGGCGGTGGAGATGGTGACGATCGTCGTCGGCGTGGGCGCAACGCGCAGCTGGCGGTCATCGCTCAGCGGCGCTGCTGCGGGTTTCGGGGTGCTCATTCTGCTGGTCGCGGCGGCCGGCGCCGGCTTGAGCCGCGTCCCCATCGGCGGCCTGCGGTTGGTGGTCGGCGCCCTGCTGCTGATCTTCGGCCTGCAGTGGTTCACCAAGGGAGTGCGCCGTGTTGCGGCACGCGGCTTCGCCGGGATGCACGCACCGGACGAGGGTGACGGAGGCCCGCAGGAAGGCGGCATGGACTGGACGGCCTTCGTCCTCTCCTTCAAGGGCGTGCTGCTGGAGGGCTTGGAGGTCGCCTTCATCGTCGTCACGTTCGGCCTGTCGTCCGGGGCGCATGGCAGTGAGCTGCCCTATGCGGTGATCGGTGGGGCCGCCGCGGTGGTGCTGATCGTGGGCGCCGGGCTCGCGGTGCACCGCATCGTGTCGCGCATTCCGCGCAGCGTGCTGCAGCTGGTTGTCGGCGTGATGCTCACCACGTTCGGCACCTTCTGGTCGCTCGAGGGGCTCGGGGTGCAGTGGCCTGCGGGCGACGCGTCGATCGTCGGACTGCTGCTGCTGTACGTGGCGACCGCTGCGGTGTTCATCGGCCTCGAACGCCGCCGCGTGCTCGGCCTGGCGCCCAACGCATGAGGCCCTTCTCCTGGCTCGCCGCGTTTGCGCTGTTCTGGTGGGACTTCATCATCGGCGACGACTGGCGCATGGCGGCGGCGGTGATCGCCGGTTTGGGTCTGACCGCGCTTGCGCTGCACTGGGGGCTGCAAGCCTGGTGGCTGCTGCCGGCGGTGGTCGTCGTCGCGATCGCTTTTCACCTGTGGCGGGTCAGCGGCGCCCGCCGCTGACTCAGCCGTCGTCGGGATCTTGCGGCACCGTGATCGACGTCGTGGGCACGGGTGTTCCGGTCAAGGTTGTCATCGGGTGCACCGGCAGCAGCAACGGTGGCAGGGGCGTCTGCGAAAAGTCGAAGTCGTTCACCAGGTCGCCGAGGATGGCCACGTCCTCGCGCACATCGGGACGCGGGTCCGGCCGTCCGTCGGACCGGGGGTCGATGCGCTGGCCGCCGAGGAAGTCATCCTCGATGAACTTGTCATAGGCCTCGAAGCTCAGCACCTGCTGGTCGACGTACCCCTGGCGGGCGTACGGGCTGATGACGATGCCGGGCACGCGCAGCCCGTAGCCGTTGACATCGACGGACGGCGGCACCACCTGGTCGTAGA
>JAFAJR010000086.1 GCA_019236085.1 Candidatus Dormiibacterota bacterium | reverse complement strand
CGTCCCGGACAGCGTGACCCCGGACAGTGACGCGCTGAGTGATGGCGTCTGCTGCGAGAGTGGTTGCGTCTGCGCCGTGGAGCACGCCGCGCTGAGCAACGCCGGCGCCACCGCGATCGCAAGGGCGGCGTGACGCAGGTGCGCCGCGCTCATCCCACCGCGACGGCGGCAGCGACGAAGAGCAATGCCAGATATGCCAAGGACCAATGGAAGAGCAGCACCGCCGCCCTCGGTCCGCGTCGCAGCGACGCCCAGACACCGAGCCCGAGATAGACGGCGGCGAGCAGCGTTGCTGCTATCGCATACCGCGCGCCGAAGGCTAGCGCCGGCACCTCGCTGGCAAACACTAGCGCTGCGATGTACAGCAGGATGCGACGGTGCGTCCGGCGGGCGCCGATGAGCGATGGCAGCATCGGGACGTTGACGCTGTCGTAATCGCGCCGCAGCAGCAGTGCGAGCGACCAGAAGTGCGGCGGCGTCCACAGGAAGATGACGGCGAACAGGGCCAGCGCGGGCCAGGCGAGGGTGCCCTGCACCGCAGCCCAGCCCACCAGCGGGGGGAACGCACCCGCCGCGCCGCCGATCACGATGTTCAACGGCGTGGACCGCTTCAGCACCATCGTGTAGATGACTGCATAGAACACTGCCCCGCCGAGCGCGAGCGCCGCAGCGAGCCAGTTGGCGCCGAATCCCAGGAGCAGAGTCCCCGCCGCCGTCAGCGTGCCGCCGAACCACAGCGCCTGGCTGGCAGTGATGCGTCCCGCGGGCAACGGCCGGTCACAGGTGCGCCGCATCGACCTGTCGATGTCGCGGTCGTACCAGCAGTTGACGGCCGACGCGCCGCCGGCGGTCAGCGCACCGCCCGCAAGCGCTGCGAGCAGCACCCCGGGCGAGGGCAGCCCTCGCGCCGCAGCAATCATCGTCATCGCCTCGCAGAGCACCAACAGCGACACGATGCGCGGCTTGGCGAGGCTGACCCAGTCGCGCCACACGAGCGTCCGCCGGCCGCGCGACATGTCGAGCTCGAGCGGGACGGCCACTTCGGCGCTCACTTCAGCTGCGCCTGCGGTGTCAGCTCGGTGGCCATGCGCTCCTCACTCTCGAACCAGCTGATGCCGAAGCACACCAGCGCGATGATGAACGGAGCGCTACCCGGGACCCACATGATGCCTGCGGCGATTTGCTGGTCACCCAGCGCGCTGAGTGCGCCGTGCACCGGGATGGGATAGGTGTACAGCGGATGTGACGCGTAGCCGATGATCACCGCAAGCACCCAGCTCACGATCATCGCGCCCAGCACCAGCGATGCACGCCCGGCGAGGCTGAGCCGCCGCCCCGGCGACAGCGCGATCGCCTGGTCCCAGAACAGCAAGCCGGAAGCGAAGAACAGTGTGTGCTCCAGGTCGTGCAGCAGGTCGTTGCTCAGCGTCGCGTCGTAGAGCGCCGGGATGTGCCACACGAGCAGGTCGGCGCTGAAGAGCAGCAGCACCAGCGGCGCCGCGGCGCCGCTGCGGTGCAGCCAGCGCGCGCTCGCGTCGAACGGCTGCAACAGCTTCTCGGCCTGGGCGCCGCGCAGGTTGATGACACCACGGCGCACAGTGCCGAAGCAGTCGCCGAGCAGCAGCATCGGTGGCGCGACGATCAGCAGCAGCACGTGCTGCAGCATGTGGTCCCACTGCAGCTGCGTGTCGTACGCGGCGATGGGGGAGACCAGCGCCAAAAGCGTTACCGCCAGACCCGACGCGAACCACGAGTCCCGGCTCGCCCACCGCACCCGCTGCCCGGGAGCACCCTCGGAACGCCGTCCGGCAGCGTAGAGAAAGCAGGCAGCGGCCGCTGCGAGCACCGGAACCGGCTCGGGGCTCCACTGCGCGAGCGCCGCCCAGGTCATGGGGTCGTCAGTTGACGAACTGCACGAGGATGTAGACGAAGAGCGCCACACCGGTGACGAACGCCCAGTACTCGTACAGCGACTGCACCTGCGCCTTGGTGGCGGCGACC
>JAFAJR010000398.1 GCA_019236085.1 Candidatus Dormiibacterota bacterium | reverse complement strand
GCTGGTCGCCGGCGGCGAGTGCGACGCGGACGCGGGTTGGTTCGTGCGGCCCACGATCTACGAGACCGACGACCCGCGCCACGACCTGATGCAACGCGAGCTGTTCGGGCCGGTGCTCACGGTGTATCCGTACGAGGACGGGTCGTGGGAGTCGCTGCTCGACCTCGTGGACACGACCTCACCGTACGGCCTCACCGGTGCGGTGTTCGCCGACGACCGGCGGGCCATCGATGAGGCGATGCTGCGGCTGCGGCACGCGGCCGGCAACTTCTACGTCAACGACAAGCCGACAGGAGCGGTTGTCGGACAGCAGCCGTTCGGCGGCGCCAGGATGTCGGGAACCAACGACAAGGCCGGCTCGGCGCTGAACCTCACCCGATGGGTTTCGGCCCGGGCGATCAAGGAGACGTTCGTGCCGCCGACGGCGTGGCGTTACCCGCACCAGGAGGCGGAGTAGCACCTCCGAAGCGCATGATTCGGCGTCGATCCGCAGTTGCCGAGGAGATGCGCATGCCGCTCTACATGGACTACCACAAGAAGGTCGACGGGCTCACCGCCGACGCTGTGGCCGGGGCCCACGCCCGGGATCTCGAGGTGCAGGACAAGCACAACGTGCACTACCTCAAGTACTGGTTCGACGAGGGCTCCGGGAAGGTGTTTTGTCTGGTCGACGCGCCCAACGCCGAGGCGGCCGAGGCCGTCCATCGCGAGGCACACGGCCTGGTGGCCGATGAGATCACCGAGGTGAGCGAAGGCGCCTAGCTAGGCGCCGGTCAGCACGGCAGGAGCCGGGTGGCCGCCGAAGATCACCTCGCCGGTGCGATCGTCGATGACGACGTACGCCGTGGTGTTCGGAGGCACAGGTGGCCGAGGGGGCCGGCCGGGCAGCGTCACCGGTCCGCCCATTGCACGGTACTCGCCGTGAAATGAAACGGCCCAGACTCGTCTCTTGTGACCGGGCATCCACTGGCCCGGATGGAGGAACTCACCCAGCCGTCCATTCTTGGCAGTAATGAGCGTGATGTCAGTCGCCGAGAGGACCCGCGCATCGTGCTGAGCGATGGTGATCGCGGCCTCGCGACTGATCGCGGGATGCCTAACAAAGAGCCTGGCTAGGCGAGATCGTCCGGCCACAGCGTCCTAGCACACGTCGCGGCGTAGCGGAGTAACTCTGGGCTCGTCCATTGGCGATCGTGAAAGAGGCTCGAAGAATGTCATGGGCTACTCAAGCGCGCCGTGCGGGAGCGCTGCACGGGACGCACAGCGCAGCCCACGGGACCAATTCGAGACGGGCGGCGGGGATTGGGTTGCCACACGAGGTGCATCGTCCGTATGTCCCTTCCCGCAGCCGAAGGAGCGCACTGTCGATTTCTCGCACCGTCTCGTAGAGCGTGCGTGCCTGGTACGCGACGGTCATGCGCTCCACCGCATATGTGGTGCCGTCGCCGATCCGCTTGCCGAAGTTGAGATTCGACGCCTCAGCTGGGTCATGGGCTCCCAACTGCTCCACCGTCGCGACGAGCTCGGCTCGCTTGTCGATCAGCGCCTGACGGATGCTTTCGTCCAGCCGGGAGACCTAGCCTGCAGAGCGTTCGGCCTTTTTGGCCGCGCGCTTTTGCTTGCGAACCTTTATCGCCTTGGCGCCCTTCGGCGCAGCATGCGCAGGCGACGGTTGGCCTTTGTCTTGCTTGCCCCCACTTCGGTCGCGCATACCGTGATCGTCAACCTTTCAGGGAGTGGACGTCAACCCCACCTTGATGGCGTCGAGGGCGCTGGCATCAGATGCACCCGTAGAAAAGAGTGTCGACTCGGGCGGTCTGGTTGGGCCGCACACTCGCGTCACGGGGCTTCGGAGGTTGCGGCTGCTGATGGACCCGATGACCACGTAGTTCCCGGCCGGCAGTGTTCGGTGGAACATCCCGTTCTCCAACACGTCAGCCTGCGCCATGAGGCCCAGATTCGAACGCGGCTCAGATTCGAGGATTGCCCTGGCGCAACCTCCGGTCCAGCCAACGGTGGA
>JAFAJR010000325.1 GCA_019236085.1 Candidatus Dormiibacterota bacterium | reverse complement strand
CGTGCGAGTCCGGGGACAACCCGAGCCGCGACGCAATGGCATCGAACTTCGCCAGCTGCGCCTCCTCGAGCGACATGCCGGGACGCTCGAACAACGCGCAGGAATACGCCATCGTGGGATCCAAGAAGAGGCGGAAGAACTCGTTGCCCAGGTCGTAGTGCGCGTGAATGTTGCGGCGGTCGTCGGCCTCGCTCGGACTGCGCGGACGAAGCGCGGCCAGGGCGCGAAGCCGCGTGACAGGATTTCGCACCAGTGAGTTGAGCCTGTCGACATTGCGTGCCAGCAGCCGCAGCAACGGCACGAGATCATCGGTGTCCCAGCGTCCGTCGACATACGCCTCGCCGAAGCCCACGCCGCCGCTGAGCATTGCCGACCGCCACACCGAACGCTCGCGCACCTCGAGATTCGCGTCGATCCCGTCGGCTGCGCCGTAGCGGGTCCGCCGGCCATCCTGAACGACCGTGAGGCGGCCGCCCTCGATGCGGCGCAGCAGCTGGCGGAGAAGGGTTTCGGCCGCAGCGTCGACGGAGGCGGGCATCGGCTCAGTTGTACCAGCCTGCGGCCGTCATCCGCACCCAGCAACGCGCTCGAGGGCACCGGTCCTGGGCCGCGCGCCGGCGGCCGCGCGGACCGGTGCCACGTTAAGCTGGCGGCTGTTACCCCTGGCGGCAGGGGTTGCTGTTGAGGATGCCCCTGAAGTCCGTGTATTGGACAATCGTTCCGCCGCCGGTGGTGGTGTAGTCCTGCTGTAGCAGCGTGCCGTACTGCCCGTTCTGGCCGTAGTCGCTGATCTCGTTGGGAACGTCGTTGCCGAAGCCCCACATGCAGCCGTCACCGGTGTGCGAATCGGTGTAGAAAGGATAGAAGGCAGCAGGCTGCCCGTCGTCGTCCTGGGGGATGAGCGTGCAACCCGTGCCGCTGTTCGGATCGCACGTCGATTCGATGGCGGGGAGATCCGTCTCAAAAGCGGCATGGGCGTACTGAACGTCGTAGCCATCACCCGTTTCGGGGCTGCTGAACAAGAACTGTGTGGGGTGCATCTTGGTGTTGCCGTCGGGCCATAGCATCTGGTAGGACGCGCCGTCGAACCCGACGTTGGTGTACGTGCAACCCGGCACCTTGTACGTCAGCGCTTCGCTTCCCGGGAAACAGAAGATGTCATCGCCATCCGGCGGCTCTGCGTTGTATCCCTCCTCTTCGGTGTCGCCGGCGGGACACACCGTGGGGTTGCCGTTGGCGTCGAGCCCGAACGGCGTGGCCGGGATCTTCACCGGACCGTTGCAGAACTGGAAGTGGCCGATTTCCGTGTCGAATGCCACGTTGTACGAGCCTGCGGCCCATGTCACACGCGTCTTGGTGCTGGACGTGCTGTACATGGGATGGAAGTCGTACGGTATGGCGTCGCACGAGGTTCCCGTCGGCTCGTACTTCACTTGCGCGAATCCGTTCTCCTTGCTCGCCGTCATGGACCCGCTCTCACCGGTCGTCAGGTCGTCGATGGTGACCTTCACACCTTCGGAGGTGTCGGTGATGGCGACCTGCAGATTGTCACCGTCGTTCATGAACAGATCCTTGCTGGGATCCGGCGTGAAGGTGGCTGTCGTCGCGTCGACCGGATTTGCGGGCCCTTGTGACTTGCCACTCTTCGTGATGAACGCGAAGTTGACGTATTCGACGCCAACCTTGTTCGCGCAAGTGGAGTTGAGCTGCTGCCCGGTGACGGGATCCACCGACAGGCTGTCGATGTTGAGCGCGGCGCACCAGCGCGTTGGGTCGCACGAGCTCGCGCCGACCGCGACCTGCCACGTGGGCCACGGCACCCATCCCGGCGGATAGAACTGCATCTCCATGTATGCCTCGCCGACGTGCTTCGGGGAGACGGCAGGGTCGAGGATGTTCTTGTCACTGTCCGCCGGGCATGTCTTCACTTGTTCCGGGTACGACTGCGTGTCGCAGATCGCCATTCCCAGCCAGTCGGCGCCTGAGAGCTCGAACTGATACGACTTGCCGACCTTGGTCGGATCGCTCGCCGAGGGATCGTGCGGCAGCGTTATGTCGTACCGCATGTGATTCCCCGAGCCCGCAGTATCAGAGTAGAACAGCATCGACGGCTCGTCGTGGCCCACGTAGTGCCCAAAGACGTCGTCGGAGTTAGCCACCTCCGTGCACATGGCGGCTGCGTTTGAGCAGTTGATGGCCGCACGACTCGGGGGGCCGTATGACGCCTGTGCGACCGAACCAGTACTTGCCACCACCGGCACTCCGGCTCCGACTGCGAGCGACACCACCGCAAGCCACGGTCTAACCCGCCTCATCCCTGTTCCTCCGCACTGCGGGCCGGAGACGCGGTGCGAGCACGCTCCGAACGCGCCTGGTTGACGAATCGCGCCAATGTAGCACCACATGCGATTGACTTTCGGCGCGATTGGCGCGAACGACGATAAGAAGGCACGCGTCCCCCGGTTCCCCTTAAAAGGAGGGCGTGCCCGACGTCGTCGTCATCGGTTTGGGAGCGGCCGGGTCCGCGCTGGTCGACCAGCTGGCGCGGCGCGGCGTGGACGTGCTCGGCATCGACCGCTTCTCGCCGCCGCACGACCTCGGCTCGACTCACGGCGAGACGCGCATCACCCGGCTGGCGGTGGGCGAGGGCAGCACCTACACCCCGCTAGTGCAGCGGTCGCATCACATCTGGCGCGAGCTCGAAGCCGAGACCGGGGCGGAGCTGTTGACCCTCAACGGTTGTCTCGTGCTGCAGGACGCCGGAGCCGGCGAGGCGCACGGCGCCGCGGACTTCCTGGCCACCACCGTGGACTCGGGCCGCAGCTTCGGCGTCGCCGTCGAAGAGCTGGACGCGGCGGCTGTCCGTGCGCGCTTCCCTCAGTTCGCCGCCCCAGAGGGAACCCGGGCCTGCTTCGAACCCGGCGGCGGCTTCGTCCGCCCCGAGGCCGTCGTCGCCGCGCAGCTGGACAGTGCCCGGCGCCACGGCGCTGAGATTCACACCGGCGAGCGGGTCCTGAGCCTGCAGCACCTGCCCGGCGGAGTGCGGATTCGCACCGAGCGCGCCAGCTACGACGCGGACCGCTGCGTGCTCTGCGCCGGGCCCTGGCTACGAGCGCTGACGCCACCCGAGGTTGCTTCACTGTTCACCGTCGTGCCCCAGACGTTGTGCTGGTTCGACGATGCAAGCGGCGGCCACACCGCCGACGCCATGCCCGCATTCATCTGGGTGTTGCGCGGCCCGACGCTGATCTACGGGGTGCCCCAGGTGAGCGGCCTGACCCCCGGGGTCAAGGTGGGCACCGAGCAGTTCACCGAGGCGATAGACCCGGATGCCGGGTTCACCGCACCCAGCGGCGCTGCCGCGCGACTGTGGGAAGAGCTGGTCGGTCCCCGCCTCCCGGGTGTTGGACCCCGCACGGTGAGGACGGCGACCTGCCTGTACACCGTGACGTCCGACATGGGCTTCGCCGTCGACACGCTGCCCGGCGACGACCGCACGCTGCTCGTCTCGGCCTGCTCTGGTCATGGCTTCAAGCACTCCGCGGGAATCGGCGAGGCCGTGGCTCAGCTGCTCACCGATGGGCACAGCGACGTCGACCTGGCGCCGTTCGCCCTGGGCCGCCTCCAGGCTCCTGCCGGCCGTGGCTGAATGGGAGGCGCTCGTCGCCGAGCTCATGCGAGCTCCGCTCGACGCGTTCGTCGAGGAGCGGTCGCGGCTGGTGCGGACGCTGCGGTCCGCAGGCCGCCGCGACGAGGCTACGAAGCTGGCGGCGCTGCGCAAGCCGTCGCTGGTCCTCTGGGCGCTGAACCAGGCGGCGCCGGCGGCACCCGAGGACGTGGCAGCGCTGCGCGCGGCCGGCGCCGGGCTGGAGGAAGCGCAGCAGCGCGTGCTGCAGGGAGAGCGTGAGGCGGCGCCGGACCTCCAGCGCAGCCTTCAGGAACAGCGCCGGGCGGTGGACACGGTGGTGCGGCGGCTGGGAATGGTGCTCACCGGGGCAGGGCACGCCGCGGCGGACGCCACGCTCCGGCGTGTCGCAGACGACCTGCGCAGCCTTTCAGTCGGCGATGAGGCAGGGTGGACAGCCCTGTTGAATGGGCATCTCACGGCTGAGCCGGGTCCCGCGTTGTTTCCGGCGATGACAGCGCTACGGGCAGCGCCGCCGCCGAAGGCCGTCGCCGAGGTAGAGGATGCCGAATGGCAGCGGCGGCTGGCCAAGGCCGAGGACGTGGTCCGCAACGCGGAGGCAATTGCGGTAACTGCGCGAGAGCATGAGGAGGCGGCACGCCGGCGGGCCGAGCAGGCCGCGACAGACCTCGAAGCCGCCCGCGCCACCCTCGACGAGCTGCGTTCCAGGAAGGGCTGAAGAGGTGCAGCGCGACGCACAGCGGACCGCACTGCTGGCTGCGCTCACCACCATCGTGCTCTGGGCTTCAGCATTCGTCGGCATACGCGCCGCCGGGCGGTTCTTCTCACCGGGCGCGCTGACGCTGGTTCGCCTGCTCATCGGCTCTGTGGCACTCGGCGTCGTTGTGCTCATACGGCGAGAGCCGATGCCGCGCGGCCGCGATTGGATCCTGGTGCTGCTCTGCGGTCTGCTGTGGTTCGGGGCATATAACGTGCTGCTGAACCAGGCCGAGCAGATCGTGGACGCGGGAACTGCGGCGATGCTGGTGAACATCTCCCCGCTGATCATCGCGATCCTCAGCGGCTGGCTCCTCAACGAGGGTTTCCCCCGCCGATTGTTCGCCGGGTGCGCGATAGCGTTCGGAGGAAGCGCCATCATCGGCTTCGCCACCTCGTCGCACGGTCCGCAGGGAGGTCTCGGCGCCGTGCTGTGCGTCGCCGCAGCAGCCGCGTACTCATGCGGCGTCACTGCGGAGAAGCCGCTGCTGGCGCGCGTGTCAGCGCTCAACGTCACATGGCTGGCGTGCACCGTCGGAGCTGTCCTGTCGCTTCCATTCGTGCCGTCGCTCGCGCAGGCGCTGAACCACACTGACGGCGACGCACTCGCCTGGGCGCTGTACCTCGGGTTGTTTCCCACTGCTGTCGGCTTCAGCTTCTGGGCCTTTGCCCTGGCGCGCACCAGCGCGGGGCGGATGGGTGCATTGACATACCTGGTGCCGCCGGTGGCAATCCTGCTCGGCTGGGTGTTCCTCGGAGTGTTGCCCCCGTGGCTTGCGCTGCTCGGTGGCGCACTGTGCCTCGCCGATGTGGCGATCGCCCGTGGGGTGAGCGGACGCCGCTTGCTCGCCCTTCCGCTTCGGCGGCGCATGGTGCGTGGCGAATCTCATTCCACCGGGTGATGCCGCGTCGCGTGCGGTGCGGCTACGCTGCAGCGAATGCGAATGCGCCGCTACGCAGTCGCTGTGGTTGTCAGCGTCGTGCCTCTCGCGGCGTGCAGCAGCACTCCCCCTCCGCTGCCGATCGGCGCGACTCCAGCGCCCTATTCGTTCACCGGCATACTCACTCTCTCCGGTGAGATAGCACTGCAGGGACGTTTCAGCGACAACGTGACGCTGCGGCACGAAACGTGCCAGCAGTACGTCAGCGCCGCAGCGCCGGCCACCACGCTGTGGGTGGTGCCGACCCCGAAC
>JAFAJR010000193.1 GCA_019236085.1 Candidatus Dormiibacterota bacterium | reverse complement strand
GGATATCGTCGTCTGACGACGCTGCCGGCGTCTCGCGAGCGGCGGCGGCATCGCCCTTCCGACCCGAGATCTTCTCGTCGCTCGCCGTCTCGACGATGTTACGGCTCGCTCCTCGTACGACTCGATGGTCGGCGCGAGCGATGCCGCCGCCACTCGTTGTGCGCGCACCGCTGTTGACGACATCAAGCGTGTGCTGCTCAGACTCGGGCACGCAGTCGGCCGGCACCAGCTCGGTGCGCAGGCCGGCAAAGGCAGGGTGACGCAGGATCCCTGCGCTGGTCCAGCCGGCGTGGCGGACCTCGCAGCACAGCTGCGGCGTGACCCACGTCGCGGGCTCCGAGGGCCGCGGCGCCGGGTGCAGCGCCGAACGCTGGATTACGAGCGGCGTCAGCAGTTCCCGGATGCGCCGCAGCGTCTTGTCGTCGAACCCGGTGCCCACCTGGCCGCAGTGCGTGAGCGTCCCGTCGCGCATCACGGCGAGGATCAGCGCTCCGAGGTGTTCCTTTCGTTTGCCCTGCCCGGCGGTGTACCCGGCGATGACGCATGCCTGCGTGTGCCACGCCTTCACTTTCAGCCAGTCCTTGCTGCGCCTGCCGGGGACATACAGCGAATCGGCGCGCTTCGCCACCATGCCCTCGACGCCGGCGCGCTGCACCTGCCGGAAGAATGCCTCGCCGTCGCGCTCGACGTGATCGGCGAATGCGACGCCGTGTCCGTCGCGCAGCACGTCTCGCAGCGTCTTCTTGCGGATGCGAAGCGACGTCTCCAGCAACGGACGCCCGTCGAGCTCGAGGATGTCGAAGGCGAACATCACGATCGGCGCCTCACGCATCGCCCGCTGCACGTCCTGGTCGCGATCCACGTTGATGCGCGATTGCAGCCGCTCGAAGGACGGCCGTCCCTCCGCATCCAGCACGCACACCTCGCCGTCGATGACGCAGTCGCGGCCGCCCACCGCGGCGGTGGCGCGTTGCAGCTCTGGATAGCGCCTGGTCTCATCACGGCCATGCCGGCTTGTCAGCGTGACCCTGCCGCCTCGCACCGTGAGCAGGACGCGCACACCGTCGTACTTGAGTTCGAAGAACCAGCCGTCACGGTTGAATGGCGCGTCCACCGCGGTGGCCAGCATCGGCACCGGCGCCACCGCGGGCTTGGCTGCGGGCGGCTGCGGGGCGACCGGCCTGACGGCTGGACGCGCGGTGCGTCTCTGTTCGCGAGGATCGCCACCGCCGTCGGCGGCGATGCGAGCCAGGCTGCGGCCGGTCTTGACAGAAACATCGAGATCCCCGGCTTCGAACCCCGCGACCTCGTGCTCGTCGTGCTTCTTGATGAGCAGCCAGTTCTTGTCACCGTCGCCGCTGCCGCCGTACCTACGGCCGCGTTCGCCGATGTGCACCAGGGCGAACTCGCCTGCGATCTTGGTTCCCTGCAGGCGGAATTTCACGTCGCCTTTGCGGCGTGACGCCTCGAAGTCCTGCGCAGACTCTTTCACCCACTCGTAGGTGCCGGCGTCCCACAGCATCACCGTGCCGGCGCCATAGCCCGACGGGATCACGCCCTCGAAATCGCCGTAATCGACCGGGTGGTCCTCCGTCTGCACCGCGAGGCGCTTCTTCGCCGGGTCCAGCGTGGGTCCGCGCGGGATGGCCCAGGAGAGCAGAACGCCGTCGTGCTCCAGGCGGAAGTCGTAGTGCAGACGCGTGGCGCGGTGCATCTGGACGCAGAAACGCGAGCCCTCGGGAAGGTCGTCCCACAAGGATCTGTCGCGGCGTGAGGCGGCGTCGCCGCTGGGCTCCGGAGTGCGGTTGAAATCGCGCTTCCGGCGGTATTCTTCGAGGGCCATCGCTCGATGCTAATCCAATGCCTGCGCGGCCTTCGGAGCTCACTGCGCCGGGGTTTGCCAGACCCCAAAACTGGTACAATCACAGTGACCCTGCAGCCGCCTGTCACGGGCGTCTCGGCGCCGCTTGCAATGAGGGTCGCATGTTGATCAACGTCCACCACCGACGCCCTTCCGGAGCCCTGACATAGAAGACATCGCACGCCGCGACGCGACCACGTCCGATGGTGATGGTGCCACCGCGACGGCGGCCGCGGGGCGGCAGCGCCGCTCTGCAACGACACCTGCCAGGGACACCTATTCGGCCGACCAGATCCAGATCCTCGAAGGCCTGGAACCTGTGCGCCGGCGGCCGGGCATGTACATCGGCTCCACCGACCTTCGCGGCCTGCATCACCTCGTCGTCGAGATCGTGGACAACAGCATCGACGAGGCACTCGCCGGGTACTGCGACACGATCGTCGTGACCCTGCACGCGGACAATTCGGTGTCGGTGCTGGACAATGGCCGCGGTATTCCCGTGGGCATGCACCCGACCGCAAAGAAATCCGCGCTCGAGGTTGTGCTCACCAAGCTGCATGCAGGCGGCAAGTTCGGCGGTGGCGGCTACAAGGTGTCCGGCGGCCTGCACGGCGTCGGACTTTCCGTGGTGAATGCGCTGAGCGCGCGCCTCCTCGTAGAGGTCTACCGCGACGGTGAGGTGCACCACCAGGAGTACACGCGCGGCGTTCCCAACGGCCCGGTGACCGTCACCGGCAAGACCGACCGCCACGGCACCTACGTGCGCTTCTGGCCGGATCCCGAGATGTTCCCCGAGATCGACTTCTCCTGGGACGCGGTGTCGACCACGCTGCGCAGCTATGCGTTCCTCAACAAGGGCATCACCATCCAGCTGGGCGACGAGCGCAGGGACCTCGTGTACACGTTCCACTTCGAGGGCGGCATCGAAGCATTCGTGCGCTTCCTCAACGCCAACCGCAATGCCGTCAACGCCAAGCCGATGTACGCCGAGCGCGAGGTCGACGGCAACATCATCGAGATCGCCTTGCAGTACCAGAACACGGCGTTCACCGAGCACGTGCTGGCTTTCGCCAACAACGTGCACACCGAGGAAGGAGGCTCGCACGTCACGGGCTTCCGCAGCGCCCTGACGGCGACGCTGAACAAGTACGCGCGCAAGGCGGGCATTCTCAAGGACAACGACCCCAACCTCACGGGTGACGACGTGCGCGACGGTCTCACCGCCGTCATCTCTGTCAAGTTGCAGGAGCCGCAGTTCGAGGGGCAGACCAAGACCAAGCTGGGCAACAGCGAAGTCGCCGGCCAAGTTTCGGCGGTGCTGGGTGATTCGCTCATGCAGTACCTCGATGAGAACCCCGGCGACGGCCGCAAGATCATCGAGCAGTCGCTGACCGCCGCCCGTGCGCGGCAGGCGGCTGCCAAGGCGCGCGACCTGGTGCAGCGCAAGTCGCTGCTGGAGTCGTCAACGCTGCCGGGCAAGCTTGTCGACTGCAGCGAGCGCGACCCCGAGCACTGCGAGATCTTCATCGTCGAGGGCCTGTCCGCAGGTGGCACTGCAAAGGAGGCGCGCGAGCGGCGTAACCAGGCGATCCTCCCGCTGAAGGGCAAGATCCTCAACGTCGAGAAGGCGCGGGCAGACAAGATCCTGGGCAACGAGGAGATCAAGACACTCATCACAGCGCTCGGCGCAGGGTTCGGGGAGACACTGTCGCTGGACAAGCTGCGCTACCACCGCATCGTGCTGATGGCCGACGCCGATGTGGACGGCTCGCACATCCGCACGTTGCTGCTCACGTTCTTCTGGCGCCATCTCAAGCCCGTGGTGGACAGCGGCTACCTCTTCCTCGCGCAGCCGCCGTTGTACAAGCTCACCAAGGGCAAGCAGACCGAATACGCATACAGCGATGGCGAGCGCGACGAGAAGTTCAAGTCACTCGGCGGACGGGGCGGCAAGGTGGATGTGTCGCGCTTCAAGGGCCTCGGTGAGATGAAGGCCGACGAGCTCTGGAACACCACCATGGATCCGGATCGCCGGGTGCTGCTTCGTGTGGGCGTCGAGGACGCGCTCAAGGCAGACGACATTTTCGACCGTCTCATGGGTGCCGATGTCGAGCCACGCAAGCGGTTCATCCAGACGCACGCCAAGAGCGTGCGCAACCTCGACATCTGAGGTGATGCTGCCCATCGCGCTCGATGTCCTCGGTGGCGACCAAGCTCCCGATGCGATCGTGCGCGGCGCCGTCCGCGCCGTGGCGGAGCTCGACGTCGATGTTCTGCTCGTGGGACCACGCGAGGTTGTGGAGCGATCGCTGCGCACCACCGGTGGTGAGGAGACATCGCGGCTGCAGATCGTCGATGCTCCCGACGTCATTGCCATGGACGAGCATCCGGCGGCGGCGGTCCGGGCCAAGCCGCAGTCATCCATCGTCCGCAGCTGCGCGCTGGTGGCCGAGGGCCGTGCGGCAGCTGGGGTCAGCGCCGGCAACAGCGGCGCGATGCTGGCGGCCGCGCTGTTCACCATCAAGCGCATCCGCGGCGTGGCGCGGCCGGCGATCGGCGCGTCGTTCCCCACAGCCGGTGGCAGCACCTTCATCCTCGACGTCGGCGCCAACACGGACTGCAAGGCGGAATGGATGGCGCAGTTCGCCGTCATGGGTGACGTGTACGCACGGACGATGCTCGGTGTCGAGCGGCCTCGCGTCGCTCTGCTGAGCAACGGCGAAGAGGCCGAGAAGGGAAGTGAACTGGTGCAGGCGGCGCATCCGCTGATGCAGGCACTCCCGCTGCACTTCGTCGGCAACGTCGAAGGCAAGGACATGTTCAAGGGCCTGTGCGATGTGGTCGTCACCGACGGCTTCACCGGCAACGTCGTCCTCAAGACGGCCGAGGGCATCGGCGAGTTCCTTTTCGCGACAATCGCCACCGAGGCTCGCAAGAGCGTCACAGGCACTATCGGTGGCGCGTTGCTCCGGCCAAAGCTGCGACCGCTGCGCGACAAGGTGGATTACCGCAAGACCGGCGGGGCGCTGCTGCTCGGCGTCGCCGGCGAGGTGGTCATCGCGCATGGACGGTCCGATGCAGAAGCGATTGTCAATGCCATCCGTGTCGCCCGCGACGCCGCCTCGCGCGACGTGAGCGGCACCATCGCCACCGCGATGTCGTCGCATGCCGTTGAGCCGGCGACCCAGGAGATCCTTCGATGATCTTCGAGCCCGGGCAGATCCACCAGGTCGACCTCGAGCAGGAGATGCGTCAGTCCTACATGGACTACGCGATGAGCGTGATCATCAGCCGCGCACTGCCGGACGTGCGCGACGGATTGAAGCCCGCGCAGCGCCGCATCCTGTGGGCGATGCTCGACAACGGCATGACTGCCGGCGCGCGCTACCAGAAGTGCGCCACGGTGGTCGGCGAGGTGCTGGGGAAGTACCACCCTCACGGTGACACCGCCGTGTACGACACGCTGGTGCGCCTTGCGCAGGGCTGGGTCATGCGCTATCCCCTCATCGACGGCCAGGGAAACTTCGGGTCGATCGACGGCGACCCCGCAGCGGCATACCGCTATACAGAGGCGCGCATGACGTCGGCGGCCATGGCGCTGGTCGATGACATTGAGAAGGACACCGTCGACTTCGGCCCCAACTTCGCCAACGTCCCCGGGGTGCGCGAGCCGGCGGTGCTGCCGGCGCTGCTACCAAACCTGTTGATCAACGGAGCCAGCGGCATCGCTGTCGGCATGGCGACGAACATTCCACCGCACAACCTGGGCGAGATCTGCGACGCGGTGCTGCGCCTCATCGACGATCCCGAAACCACAACCGAGGACCTGGTGCGCATCGTCCGCGGACCGGACTTCCCCACAGGCGGCATCATCTACGCGCGCGACATTGCGACGCTGTACGGCACCGGCCACGGTCGCATCGTTGTGCGCGCCCAAGTCGACTTCGAAGAGTCGAAATCGGGCCGGGAGCGCATCGTGGTGCGCGAGCTCCCCTACCAGGTCAACAAATCGCGCCTGGTGCAAACGATCGCGGAACTTGTAAACGACAAGAAGATTGACGGCATCGCCGACCTGAACGACGAGTCCGGGCGGCACGACCCCTGTCGC
>JAFAJR010000140.1 GCA_019236085.1 Candidatus Dormiibacterota bacterium | reverse complement strand
CCCACACCTCCATCTCACCGAAGCGCTGGCCGCCGAACTGCGCCTTGCCGCCCAGCGGCTGCTGCGTGACCAGCGAGTAGGGGCCGGTGCTGCGCGCGTGGATCTTGTCCTCCACGAGGTGCGCCAGCTTGAGCATGTAGATGTAGCCGACCGTCACGTCGCGGTCGAAGTAGTCGCCGGTGCGACCGTCGCGCAGACGCTGCTTGCCGCTTCGGGGCAGTCCGCTGCGCTCCAGCTCGTCCTCGATGAGCTCCTCGGGAGCTCCGTCGAACACCGGCGACGCGACCTTGAGTCCCAGGGCATGCGCCGCGTAGCCCAGGTGCGTCTCCAGGACCTGGCCGAGGTTCATGCGGCTGGGAACGCCCAGCGGGTTGAGCACGATCTCCACCGGCGTGCCGTCAGGCAGGTACGGCATGTCCTCGATGGGCAGGATGCGCGCGATGACGCCTTTGTTCCCGTGGCGGCCCGCCATCTTGTCGCCCTGCGAGATCTTCCGCTTCTGGGCCACGTACACCCGCTCCAGCTCGTTGACGCCTGGCGGCAGCTCATGGCCGGCCTCGCGGCTGAAGATCTTGACGTCCACCACGATGCCGCGCTCACCGTGCGGCACGCGCAGCGACGAGTCGCGCACCTCGCGTGCCTTTTCGCCAAAGATGGCACGAAGCAGGCGCTCCTCGGCGGACAGCTCGGACTCGCCCTTGGGCGTGATCTTGCCCACCAGGATGTCGCCGGGGTTCACCTCGGCGCCGACGTAGATGATGCCGCGCTCGTTGAGGTTGCGCAGCGACTCCTCGGCGATGTTGGGCAGGTCCCGGGTGATCTCCTCGGGACCGAGCTTGGTGTCGCGCGCCTCCACCTCGAACTCCTCGATGTGGATCGAGGTGTACTTGTCGTCGCGCACCACGGCCTCACTGATGAGGATGGCGTCCTCGAAGTTGTAGCCCTCCCAGGGCATGAAGGCCACCAGCACATTGCGGCCCAGCGCCAATTCCCCGCCTTCGGTGGACGGCCCGTCGGCGAGCACGTCACCCGCCGCCACATGGGCACCTGTGTCAACGATGATCCGCTGCGACAGGCAGGTTCCCTGGTTGCTCCGCACGAACTTGTGGATGCCGTACCACTGGTCGGCTCCACCGTCGTCCGGACGCACCAGGATGCCGACGCCGGAATCCTGGCCGCTGCGCACCTTCTCCACGCTGCGGTCGTTCTCAGCGGGCTCCGGGAAGGACACGCCAACGACCGTCCCGGCCTTGCGTGCGAGCACCATCTCGCCGGAGTTGCGAGCCGCATGGCCCTCCATGCCGGTGCCGACGATGGGCGACTCGGTGACCAGCAGCGGCACCGCCTGCTTCTGCATGTTCGCGCCCATCAGCGCACGGTTCGCGTCGTCGTGCTCGAGGAAGGGGATGAGCGACGTTGCAACGCTCACCGTCTGCTTCGGCGAGACGTCCATGTAGTCCACCTCGCTCACGGGCAGGTCTTTGAACGTGTGCCGGCTGCGGCAGGCGACGTGCGTCACCGTGAAATGGCCCCTGTCGTCGATGGGAGCGTTGGCCTGCGCCACGTTGTACTTGTCCTCTTCGTCGGCCGAGAGGAAGTCGATCTCGTCAGTGACGCGCACGGTGCCGTTGTCCCTGGCGACGCGGCGGAACGGCGTCTCGATGAAGCCGAACTCGTTGACGCGCGCGAATGTGGCCAGCGATCCCATCAGGCCGATGTTCGGCCCTTCCGGCGTCTCGATTGGGCAGATGCGGCCGTAATGGCTGTGGTGCACGTCGCGCACGTCGAACCCTGCTCGCTCACGAGACAGACCGCCAGGTCCCAACGCCGACAGACGCCGCTTGTGCGTCAGCTCGGCGAGCGGATTGGTCTGGTCCATGAACTGGGAGAGCTGGCTGCTGCCAAAGAACTCCTTGATGGCTGCGACAACAGGCCGCGCGTTGATCAGCGACGCAGCGGTGACCGTCAGCGAGTCGCAGATGGTCATGCGCTCCTTGATGATCCGCTCCATGCGAATCAGGCCCATGCGGAACTGGTTCTGCAAAAGCTCGCCGACGGCGCGCACGCGCCGGTTGCCTAGGTGGTCGATGTCGTCGGCCTCACCCGTGCCGTTGTTCAGCTCGATGAGCTTTTTGATCATCGAGATGAAGTCGTTGTGGTCGAGGACCCGCTTCTCCTTGTCCTGGGCCCGGTCCCTTGCCTCGTCCTCGCTGATGCCGAGGTTCTTGTCGAGCTTGAAGCGCCCCACCTTCGACAGGTCGAAGCGGCGCGCGTTGAAGAAGAGAGAGGTGAGCAGGTTGCGCGCGTTCTCGACGGTGGGCGGATCGCCGGGGCGGATCTTGCGGTAAAGCTCGATGAGCGCCTCCTCGACCGAGGCGCTCGGGTCCTTCTCTAGGGTGGCAGCGATGTACTGGTGCTCGGGATCGACGTCGACCTCGGCGAAGAACGCTTTGATGTCGTCGTTGCTCGCATAGCCGAGGGCGCGCACCAGG
>JAFAJR010000066.1 GCA_019236085.1 Candidatus Dormiibacterota bacterium | reverse complement strand
GATGGGGTGGACCAGCTGGTAACCGGCTGGGATCGACGACCGCTGTTGTGGCACAGGTACCGACACCGTGTGCTCCTCCGGAGGGTTTCCGGCATACACGACACCAACCCAGGTGACCAGAGCGAGCAGCGTGCAGCCCACCTTGAGGCGGAAGTTGCGCGTGATGAACCCCGGCCAGTTCATTGCGGTGTCCGGCGCACCAGCGTGCGCAGCGTGGTGACGCGGGTCAACGGCCGCAGCACTCCGCGTCGTGCGCTGCCCGCCGTGGGCCCGAGGGAAAGCTGCAGCATGGCGCGCTGCGCCGCCTGGTCCAGTCCGCGGTGCAGCCGGCCGTCGAGCGCGATGCTGATCAGCCCTGTCTCCTCGCTCACGATGAGCACGAGCGCATCGCTCTGCAACGTGAGACCGAGCGCTGCCCGATGCCGTGTGCCCATGCGGCCCACGCCGGGGAGGGTCTCCGCCAGCGGCAGGACGCAGCCCGCCGCCACCAGCAGCGTGTCGCGGATGATCACAGCACCGTCGTGCAGCGGCGAACCCGGATAGAAGATGGTGGCGAGCACTTCGGCGGTGACCTCACCGCCGATCTTCACCCCCGTTGCGGCGAGGTTCTCCAGCCCCGTCTCGCGCTCGAAGACGATGAGCGCGCCGGAACGCCGCTCGCTCAACGACTGCGCGGCGCGCAGCACCTCGTCCACCGTGTGCTCCACAGCCGCCTCAGGATGACGGCCCATCAGGCTTCGCACCGGTCCCAGCCGCCCCACCTGTTCGAGCGCTCGCCGCAACTCAGGCTGAAACAGCACGATGGCCGCGATGACGATTGCCTGCGTGCCGTTGGTGAAGATGAACTCCAGGAGACGCAGCTGCAACAGCTGCGAGAGCCAGCCGACCACGAAGATCACTGCCAGCCCCAGCAGCAGCTGCACCGCCTGCGTGCCGCGTATGAGCTTGAGCAGCTGATAGAGCAGGAATGCCACGACCAGCACGTCGAGGATGTCGCGCCAGCTGATGTTCTGCAGGAAGAAGTGCGCGTTGCGCAGGAAATCGCTCACGCCACGCCCACCGACTGCGCTGCCTCGCCGTACAGCATGGCCAGCAGCGCCATCTGCAGCCACATGCGGTTCTCAGCCTGTTCGAAGACCACCGACTGCGGGCCATCGATCACCGAGTCGGTGATCTCCTCGCCGCGGTGCGCCGGCAGGCAGTGCATCACCCTGGCGTGCTCGGGTGCCAGCGACACCAACCGGTCGTTGACCTGGATGCCGGCGAAGTCCTCACGCCGCTGCTGCTGCTCGTTCTCCTGGCCCATGCTGGTCCAGACGTCGGTATAGATGATGTCGCTGTCGGCCAGAACTCGTGCAGGGTCGCGCTCCAGACGAGGCTGCCATCCGGCACCGAGGCGTGCCGCTGTCTGCATCACCGCGTGACGCGGCTCGTAGCCGGGAGGACAGACGATGCGAAGGTCGACGCCCAGCAGCGCGGCGGCGAGGATCCATGAGGTGCACACATTGTTGCCGTCACCGATGTACGTCACCCGGGCGCCGCGCAGGTCGCCCACCACCTCGCGAACTGTGAGGCAGTCTGCCAGCACCTGGCAGGGGTGCTCCTGGTCCGTGAGCGCGTTGACCACCGGACAGTCCGCCGCTTGGGCGATGGTGACGAGGTCACGATGCGAGATGAGCCGGGCCACGATGCCGTCCGCGTAGCGGTCGATGATGCGGCTGATGTCCCCGGCCGATTCCCGCGCACCGAGCTGCACCTCGGCGTTGAACAGGGCGATGGGGTGACCACCGAGGCGATGAATGGCGACCTCGAAAGAAACGCGCGTGCGATTGCTGGGACGCTGAAAGATGAGCGCCAGCGACGCTCCGGCGAGCGGTGTTCCCAGCGACGAGCCGGACTTCGCGGCACCTGCGAGGTCCAGCATCGAGTCGATCTCGTCAGCCGTGAGATCGGCGATGCTGAGCAGATCCCGCCCTGCGAGCGATGCCATGCGCCGTATCCTCGCACCGAAGCTCCGCGCGTGGACCCCAAGCGGTTCGCCGCACGGTACCGTGCACGGCCATGAACGTCGCCGTCGTCGTCGAGGGCGGAATCGCCGAAACCCTGCAGGCGACACCGCTGCTGCGAACGTTCCGGGCCGGCGTTCCGGATGCGCATATCACACTGCTCTGTGCGCCGGAAGCGCTGGCCGTGGCCGGCGGCATCGCCGCCGTGGACCTGGCCGTCGCGGTGCCTGGGCTGCGGGAGCGGCCGCCGGTCGACGTCGCGGCCCGCGCCTGGTTCCAGCTGCGCCGCCGGCGGTTCGACGCAGTCCTGCTCTGCGGCACCTCGGCAGCGTTGCGCTGGGCGGTGTTCCTCTCGGGCATCCCGCGCCGGCTCGGCGTCGGCGGCGGTCTGACCTCGGTGCTGCTGACGCGGCGAACGCTGCGATCGGCCGGCGAGAACCTGGCAGCCTCGTGGCTTCGGGTGGCTGCGCTGGCGGGAATCCGCCAGGAGCTGCACAGCCCGCTGTTCGAACCCGGACCAGAGGCGCGCCGTGAGGCGGAGCGCTTGGTGCATGTCTCCGGCTTCGGCGACGGACGGCTCCTGGTCGCGCTCGCTCCCGGGACGCCGCGCGACGGCGCCGCGGCGGCAGAGAGCTGGGACAGCGAACGCTT
>JAFAJR010000054.1 GCA_019236085.1 Candidatus Dormiibacterota bacterium | reverse complement strand
GTGAGGTTCGTGATGGTGATGCCGCTGGCTCGGTGCCGCGGCGAAGCCAAGGATTAACGACACGGGCACGACGAAGAGAACGTGATGCATCACATGTGCTCCACCCCGCCAGAACGCGGGCACAGCCGGCACGACCTCGCAGCCTGCGGCAACGCCTGTCGCCGCGAACTCATGCTACCGGCGGCCGTGACGGCCGTTGTGACCGGGATGTGACAACTTGCTCTGAAGTACGCTTCGAGCCCATGCCCCACGTCGTGATCAGCTTCAACGACGGCGAGATCCTCCATGCGGACACACCGGAGGTCACGTTCGACCTCTCGGTGATGGAGGCGGAGCTGCGCAGCGTCGACCCGAACTGTGAGCGGGCGATCCTGCCCACCGCGGCGATCCTCCAGGTGCTCGTCGGCGACCCCGAGCCCGCGCCTCCTCAGAACGAGGTCGACACGTGGGACCGGGCCGCGTTCCACTTCGCAGACGGCGAGGTGCGGCGCGCCTGGATAGCTCCCGAGGCGCTGCTCGGCCGGTTCGGCGGCGTCTGGCGGATCGTCGAGCCCGGCTCGCGCGAGATCGCCACGGTGGCCATCCCCTATACATCTTTAAAAGGTGTCTACCGGATCCGGCAGTGGGACAGCCGCTCGGCCGCAGAGCGGGACGAGGGCGTCCGCCTGGAGCAGCTGGCCCGGGTCCTCACCGAACGCGAGGCCGGCGCAACCCCCGAGGACAGGCAGCGCCGTGCGCTGCTGGCCAGGATGCGACGCGATGAGGGAGGCGCCGCTCCGTCGCGTCCCTGACACCTGGCCGTGACCGGGGCCATCGCGACGTGCGTGATACCGTAGGTCGCACCGTGCCTTCCACGTCCACGGTCGACACGGTGGCGATTGCGGACGCGCCTCCGTCGCTGACCGCACGTTTGCTGAATGTCCGCACACTCGCGTCGCTGATCGTCGCAGCGATCATCGTCGCCGTCGCCGTGTGGCGCGCGCCGATCGACTGGGGCGACGCGTGGAACAAGATCCGCAACGCGAGCCCGCTGCTGTATCTCGTAGCGCTGCTCATCTACTACTTCTCCTTCGGCGTGCGCTCGGTGCGCTGGTCGCTCCTGCTGCGCAACTCCGGCGAGGACCAGCCGGCGCGTTCGCTGGTGGGAATCGTCGTCACCTCCTTCTTCGTCAACTGCGTGGTGCCGGCCAAGATGGGTGACGTGTACCGCGCGTACCTGGCCCGCATCAAGCTGCGCATCTCGGCAAGCCACGCGCTGGGAACCATCGTCGCCGAGCGGCTGCTCGACCTCTGCGTGCTCATGGGATTGCTGCTCGCGGCGGGCGCCTTGGTGTTCGGCACCAAGCAACCCAAATTCCTCATCCCGTACGTGGTGGTAGGCATCGCGATCTGCCTCATCGGCGTCGGCGTGCTGCTGGTCATGCGCGCCGGCCGCGGACAGCGCTTGCTGCGCCTGCTCCCCGAGGCGGTGTTCCAGCGCTACGAGAGCTTTCGCATCGGCACCATCACCTCGTTCAAGCGTGTCCCGCTGCTGCTGGTGGAGACGACAATGGTGTGGGCCTGCGAGGCAGCACGTCTCGGCTTCGTGGTCGCCGCGCTGCACGTCTCGGTGCACCTTGGGCCGTCGCAATTCGTGTTGGTGGCGCTGGTGGCTGCATTGCTCACCACAGTTCCATTCCTCCCCGGTGGCCTCGGTTTGGTGGAGGCGGGGATGATCGGGGTCCTCATCGCTGTCGGCGGCGTCGACAAGCAGACAGCCGTGAGCATCACGCTGCTGGACCGCAGCATCAGCTACGGCAGCCTCGTGGTGATCGGCTTCATCGTCTTCCTGGTGACGCACGTCAGAGCGCCGCGCCGCATGGCGGCGGCCGTCGGCGGGTGAGGGCGCTCGTCACCGGCGGCGCCGGCTTCATCGGCTCACACATCGTCGACGCGCTGCTGGAGCGAGGTGACGAGGTCGTCGTCGTCGACGACCTCTCTCGCGGTCGCCGCGAGCAGGTCGACGAGCGGGCGGCCTTCGTCGAAGCCGACGTCGCGTCCAGTGACATGGACGCGGTTTTCGGTGCGGCTCGGCCCGACGTGGTGTTCCATCAAGCAGCACAGATCGACGTGCGCGAATCGGTGCGCAGCCCGGAGCGCGACGCGCGGACCAACGTCGTGGGAACCGTCGCGGTGCTCGGCGCCGCAGTCGCCAGCGGCTGTCGCCGCGTGATCTTCGCCTCCAGCGGCGGCGCCATGTACGGCGACACCGACCGCATCCCAACCCCCGAGGACCACGGTGCAGAGCCGGAATCGCCGTACGGCGCGGCGAAGGCCTGCGGCGAGCTGTACGGACGCACGTTCTCGCGAATGCACGGCATCGACGTGGTCGCGCTCCGCTACGCCAATGTCTACGGCCCGCGGCAGGACCCGCACGGCGAGGCCGGCGTGGTGGCCATCTTCATCGAGCGGTTGCTCCGCGGGGAGAGCGCCGTCATCAACGGCGACGGGCTGCAGACCCGCGACTACGTGTTCGTAGACGACGTGGTGACGGCGAACCTGCTGGCGGCCGACGTCATCGGCAGCGGCGCATTCAACGTCGGCACCGCCGTGGAGACCGACGTGAACACGCTGTTCCGCCACATCTGCGCCGCGGCCGATGTCGACTCGCAGCCGCAGCACGGCCCGGCGAAGCCGGGCGAGCAGCGCCGCTCCTGCCTGGACATCGCCCTCGCGGAGCACGTTCTCGGATGGCGGCCTGCGGTGTCACTCGGCGAGGGGCTGCGCCGGACCGTCGACTGGTTCCGTCGCGTCTGACAGCGCAAGCTGCTGCGCGGCGCGCGCGGTGCATCGTCCGGCGTCACTGATCAGCATCGCCGCAGCGTCCTGGATCCCGGTGACGGCGCTGCTCGGGCTCTCGAGCATCCGCAGCGCCCAGTGCAACTCTCCCGCCGCCGCCATCAGCAGCGCATGCGCCTCGGCCTCACTCGGGCTCAGCGACGCAGCGTCGGCCTCTTCGAGCTGCTGCTGTGCCAGGTCGACCCTGCGCCGCAGGCGCCGAGGTTCGTCGTGCGAAGCCACACTCACGACGTCGCTCAGGCTTGCGGCGGCCGACCGCACTAAGAGTTCGCTGTCAACGGTCCCGCCGGCCGAGCCACCGAGCACGCGATAGGCAAGGACGAGTCCCAGCAGCAGCACCGCCCCGACCGCGATGTACACGGTCATGTCAGGAGCTCCGCTACTTGTAACGGAAGGTGATGCGTCCCCGCGAGAGGTCGTACGGGCTGAGCTCGACGCGCACCCGGTCCCCGATGAGGATGCGGATGTAGAACTTGCGCATCTTCCCGGAGGTGTAGGCGAGCACCTCCTGGCCGGTCTGCAAGCGCACCTTGAACATCGCGTTCGGCAGCGGCTCGACGACCGTCGCATCCATCTCGATCGTCTCCTCCTTGACCTCCGCGACCGCGGCGCCATCCCCGGACTGCGGCCGTCTGCTCGGGGGGCGCCGGCGTGTGCCGCCGGGGCGAGGGGGACGTCGTGCCAAGTTCACTCCAGTGCTGCGCTGAACTGCGTTTTGCTGCCGGAGGGTAGCATGGGAGTGCTGTGGCGGCGAATTCGGCATTTCTCGACGCGGTGCGCGAACGCGTCCTCATCTTCGACGGCGCGACGGGCACCAGCCTGCAGGCGGCGAATCCCACCATCGAGGACTTCGGCGGCGCTGCGCTGGAAGGCTGGATCGACGGGTTGGTGCTGCACGCGCCACACGTTGTCGAAGCGATGCACCGCTCATTCCTCGACGCCGGCTGCGACGTCATCGAGACCTGCAGCTTCCAGGCGACACGCCTGCGCCTCGACGAGTGGGGACAGGGTGAGCAGACGCATGAGCTGAACGTCGCTGCCGCGCGGCTGGCACGCCGCCTGTGCGACGAGTACAGCGCCGGCGGACGGCAGCGGTTCGCGGCCGGCAGCATGGGGCCCTCGGGATACCTGCCGGCGTCGTCGGACCCGTCGCTGGGACGCCTTGGCTTCGCCGACCTGCGCAGCGTGTTCGCTGAGCAGGCCGCAGCGCTGCTCGAGGGCGGCGTCGACCTGCTCATCGTGGAGACGGCGCAGGACATCCTCGAGGTGCGCGCCGCACTGTTCGGGGCGCGCGACGCGATGGCGAGCGGCGGCGTGCGCGTGCCGATCGTCGCGTCGGTGAGCCTCGACGTCAGCGGGCGCATGCTGCTCGGCACCGATGTCGGCGCCGTGGTCGCCATCCTCGAGTCGCTCCAGGCGGACGTCATAGGCTTCAACTGCTCGACCGGCCCGGAGCACATGCGCGAACCGTTGCGCTACGTCACGGCGAACACCTCGCGTCCCGTGTCGTGCATACCCAACGCCGGGATCCCGATCAACGTCGAGGGCCGCGCTCACTTCCCCATGGAGCCGGGCCCGATGGCGGCGGAGCTGGCGCGTTTCGTGCACGAGCTTGGTGTCGACATAGTCGGCGGCTGCTGTGGCACGACCCCTGCGCACATGCGAGCCATCATCGATGCCGTCGCCGCAGCACCACGCGCCAAACGGTCACCTCAGGCTGTGCCGCGGCTGGCGAGCGCCATGCGCGCCATCGACCTGCACCAGCAGCCGGCACCGCTGCTCATCGGCGAGCGCGTCAACGCGCAGGGGTCGCGAGCTGTCAAGCGCATGCTGCTGGACGACGACTACGAGTCGGTGCTCAGCGTGGCCCGCTCGCAGGTGGATAGTGGGGCCCACGCCCTCGACGTCTGCGTGGCACTGACCGAACGCAGCGACGAGGCCGAGCAGATGGCGGCGACTGTCAAGACGCTTCAGATGAGCGTCGAAGCGCCGCTGGTGGTGGACAGCACCGACGCCGATGTCATCCGCGCCGCGTTGCAGGGCTACCCGGGGCGCGCCGTGGTCAACAGCGTGAACCTGGAGAACGGCAGGGCTCGCTGCGAGGCGGTGCTCCCGCTGGTTCGTGACCACGGCGCCTGCGTCATCGCGCTCACCATCGACGAGCAGGGCATGGCCCGCAGCGCGGAACGCAAGCTGGAGATCGCCACGCGCATCCACGACATCGCCTGCGGCGAGTTCGGCCTCGCACCGCATCAGCTGCTGTTCGACGCGCTGACCTTCACCCTGGCGACCGGCGAAGCCGAATGGGCCGACTCTGCGCACGAGACGGTCGACGGCATTCGCGCAATCAAGCGCGCCCTGCCCGGCGTGCTCACGGTGCTCGGGGTGTCGAACGTGTCGTTCGGGCTGGCACAGCCGGCGCGCGCTGTGCTGAACAGCGTGTTCCTGCACCACTGCGTCGAGGCAGGGCTCGACGCCGCGATCATCAACCCGGCGCACACCGCGCCGTACGCGGACATCGACCCGGCGGCGCGCCGCCTGGCCGACGACCTGGTGTTCAACGCCAACCCCGACGCGCTCACCCGGTTCATCGAGCACTTCGAGGGCGTGTCGGACAAGCCCGCGGCAGACCCGGTGGACCGGTTCTTTGGCATGGCGCCGGACGAACGGATCCACGAGCAGATCCTGCACCGCGTGAAGGACGGCATCGAGGAACAGATAGACCTTGCGCTGCAGCAGCGCGACCCGGTCTCGGTGCTGAACGAGGTGCTGCTGCTGGCGATGAAGGACGTTGGCGACCGCTTCGGTGCCGGCGAGCTCATCCTGCCGTTCGTTCTGCAGAGCGCCGAGGTGATGAAGCGCGCCGTGTCGCACCTGGAACAGTACCTGGAGCGGCGCGAGGGATACACCAAGGGCAAGGTGGTGCTGGCCACCGTGTACGGCGACGTGCATGACATCGGCAAGAACCTGGTCAACACGATCCTGAGCAACAACGGGTACACCGTGTTCGACCTGGGCAAACAGGTGCCGCTCAACACCATCATCGACAAGGCGGAAGAGGTGCAGGCGGACGCCATCGGCCTGTCTGCGCTGCTGGTGAGCACCAGCAAGCAGATGCCGATGTGCGTGCAGGAGCTTGACTCACGGCAGCTCGGCTATCCGCTCATCATCGGCGGCGCGGCCATCAACCGCGGCTTCGGCCGCCGCATCCTGTACGTGGACGGCGAGCGCATGTATGAGCCTGGCGTCTTCTACTGCAAGGATGCCTTCGAGGGGCTCGACACCGTCGACCGCCTGCTCGACCCCGGACGCCGCGACGCGCTGCTGCGCCAGGTGCACGACGAGGCGAGGTTGCATCGCGAACGCGAACGCTCCAAGACCGAGCGCCGTGCGGCATCTGTTGCATCAGGCGCCTCGCTGCCGGCACGCAGCGCAACCAGACGCGATGCACCGGTCCCCGAAGTGCCGTTCTGGGGAGCGCGCGTCCTGCGCGACATCCCCATCTGGGACGTGCATCCGTTCATCGACCGCAACTCGCTGTACAAGATGAGCTGGCAGTTCCGCGGCGTTCGCGACGACGCCGTGTGGCAGCAGCTGCTGCGTACCGAGCTCGAACCTCGGCTGCAGCGCTCCATGCAGGAGGCTGAAGCCGAGGGCTGGCTGCGGTTGCAGGCGGTATACGGTTACTGGCCCGCACTCTCAGACGGCGACGCCGTGGTGGTGTACGACCCTGGCGACATCGACAGGGAGATCGGACGATTCCCGTTCCCGCGCCAAGCAGAGCAGAACCGCCTCTGCCTCGCCGACTACGTGCGGGCGGCGGAGGACGTGGCTGACGGTGAGCGCGATGTCGTGGCACTGCAACTCGTGACGACGGGACCGGAGGCGTCGGAGCGCTCCAACGCGCTGCAGGCGGCGGGGCTGTATGACGACATGCTGCGGGTCCACGGGTTTGCGACACAGATGGCGGAAGCCACCGCCGAGTACCTGCATCAGCGGATCCGCCGCGAGCTGCGCCTGCAGCCGGAGCAGGGACGCCGCTACAGCTGGGGATACCCCGCATGCCCCGACCTGGAGGGACACGATGTCCTCTTCGGCATCCTTCCTGCAGGCGAGATCGGCGTGGCGCTCACCACGGGCCATCAGCTGGTCCCGGAGCAGTCGACAGCAGCGATCGTCATGCACCACCCGGAGGCACGCTACTTCGCGGTGTACACCGCGGCTGCCGCGGCGGAGGAGGGCTCACGAGGCGCTCCCGAGCCGGCGTTGCGCTGAATGAACGGCGCGATCAACGGCGCCATCGTCATCGCGCTGCTGTTCCTGGCGGTGGGCATGATCGCCATGACGCGGCAGTCAGGCATCGATGTCGCAGGCCCTGTGCGCAACTGGTTCAACACGCGCGACGCCAAGAAGCTTGCGCAGCGCCTGCCCCTGCCGGAGACTGTGGAACGGACCTACTGGACGTTGCGCGAGTACCGGCGTGACGCCGAGCGCTATTCAGCGCTGGGCTACGAGACGCAGAGCGAGAAGATCAACGAGCCGTATGCCGTGGACCCCATCGTGGCCCAGGTCTTCGCTGCCGGCCGCAACCGCTATTCAGCGCCGCCACGCCGCAGGGTTCCCGTCGCCCACGTCGTGTACAAGCTTCGGCCGAGCCCTCAATCGCGGTAGCGCTCGATGCGCGCGTCCTCGGAGCGGTGCTCGCGCTGGTAGAGCGAGCAG
>JAFAJR010000017.1 GCA_019236085.1 Candidatus Dormiibacterota bacterium | reverse complement strand
GACACTGCGTCGCTGCATGAGCCGGTGCTCGTCGATGTCGCCAACGACCAGCGTGCCCACGCATTGCTCGAGGCGCTGCGAGGCGGGGCCACCCCTGAGTCGCTCGCCGAGCGCAGCGGGATCGGACTCTGGTTCGTGCGGCGCCTGGCCGCGATCACGGGGTGCGAGGAGCGCCTTCGCTGGCAGGGTCTCGACGCCGGCGGGCTCCGGTCTGCAAAGCACATGGGAATCGCAGACGCTCGCATCGCCGCGCTGACCGGACAGTCCACGGAGCGCATTCGCGCGCTGCGACAGGAGCTGGGGATCAAACCTGTGTACAAATGCGTGGACACGTGCGCGGCAGAGTTCGAGGCGGCGACGCCGTACTACTACGGCACCTTCGAGAGTGAGGACGAAGGGCCGGCCGGAGTGGACCGCCGCGATGCTGACGCGGTGGTGGTGGTGGGGAGCGGACCGATTCGCATCGGCCAGGGCATCGAGTTCGACTACTGCAGCGTGCAGGCGGCAGGCGCACTGCGCTCGCAGGGCGCCGCCTCGGTGATGGTCAACAACAACCCCGAAACGGTGAGCACCGATTTCGACTGCAGCACCCGGCTGTACTTCGAGCCGCTCGACGAGGAGTCGGTGTGCGCTGTGATCGAGGAGGAGCAGGCTGGTGGCGCCGTGGTGCAGGTGGCGGGACAGACCGCGATCAACTTGGCGGCACCGCTGGCACGCCGCGGCGTGCGCATCCTCGGCACCAGCACAGAGTCGATTGACACGGCGGAGGATCGGCGGCGGTTCGAGGCGCTTATGCGAGCGTTGGAGATCCCGCAGCCGCACGGCGCCGCGACCAGCGACCTGACCGAGGCCGTGGCGATCGCCGAACGGATCGGCTTTCCCGTGCTGGTCAGGCCCTCGTACGTCCTTGGGGGGCGTGCCATGGAGATCGTGCACAGCAGGGACGCGTTGCGCCGGTACCTCGAAGCTGCCTTGGCGGCGCTCCCGGTCGACGCCGACGGCCGGCGGGGTACGGTGCTGATCGACCGCTACCTCTTCGGGACGGAGATCGATGTCGACGCCGTCAGCGACGGTGAGACCGTCATCGTTCCGGGGCTCATGGAGCACGTCGAGCGCGCCGGCGTGCACAGCGGCGATTCCATGGCGGCCTATCCCGCGCCGCGGCTGGAGCCCGAAATCGCGGACCGCATCGTCGCGGACACGGTCCGTATCGCCCGCTCACTGCAGGTGCGCGGCCTCTGCAACATCCAGTACGTGGTGTATCGCGGCATGCCGCACGTGCTCGAGGTGAATCCCCGGGCGTCGCGAACCGTCCCGTTCCTCAGCAAAGTCACCGGTGTGCCGATGGTTGAGCTGGCGGTGCGCATCATGCGCGGTGAGACCCTCGCTGAGCTGGGCTACACCTCCGGATTGATCGCTGCCAAGCCGCTCGTGGCGGTGAAGGCGCCGGTGTTCTCCACCGTGAAGCTCATCGACGTGGACACAGCTCTCGGACCGGAGATGAAATCAACCGGTGAGGTGATGGGTGTGGACGTCACCTTGGACGCGGCGCTGCAGAAAACCTTCATCGCCGCGCTCGGTCAGGTGCCGCTTCGCGGGGGAGCGCTGTGCAGTGTCGCCGACGCCGACAAGGCGGAGGCGCTTCCCATCCTGGCGCAGCTCAGCGCCCTCGGATTCACGCTCTATGCCACCACCGGAACAGCGCAGGCCCTCGCCGAAGGCGGCGTCAGCGCCGTCGCCGTCGGCAAGATCGGCCACGGCCGGCCCAACGTGATCGATGTCATCCAGGACGGCCGCGTTGCGCTGGTGGTCAACACCGTCTCCCAGGTCGACACTGACGAACTGCAGCATTCAGAAGGTGGAGGCGTGGTGCGCGATGCAGGGCGAACCGTGAAGGACGGGTACCGCATCCGGCTCGCCGCCGAGCAGAGAAGGATTCCCTGCTGCACGTCGCTGGACACCGCAGCTGCGCTCGTTGAATCGATCAGCCGGCAGCTTGCAGGCGACGATGTGAAT
>JAFAJR010000363.1 GCA_019236085.1 Candidatus Dormiibacterota bacterium | reverse complement strand
GGATCGCGGCATCCCAGCCCGGTTGCAGCGTCTCGATGCTCGCGTACTCATAGAGCAGCGGATCGCCCATGAGCGCGGCGTCACCGAAGATGTAGACCTTGTCGCCCTTCGCCGAGAGTGCGTCGGCGAGGTAGCCGCCCTCGCCGTACTGGTTGAAGATGCGAAGCGGCTGCGAGGCGCCCTCGAGCCAGCGGGCTGCGCACACCGGGAATTCCTCGGCGTACGAGAGCGTGTTGGGCTGCACCGCCATGGCCGGCAGCAGACGGCCGCCGAGGTACCCGCCGAACAGCGCGATGACCACCACTGCCAGCACGGTGGCCCGGAAACGGAACGAGGGCTGGGCGCGCCGCCGCCGTGGGGCCGTGCCGCGGCGGCGCTGCACGAACAGCGACAGCTGATCGATCCACACCGGCGTCGCCGCCACGATGAACAGCGCGATGTGCCGCACCGATTGCAGCGACAGTGCAGTCGTGGCCAGAACGAGCGCTGCATCGCGGGCTGACAGCCTGCGATTAGCGGCGATGAACAGCAGCAGTGACACCAGCATTGCGCCGTACGGCAGCAGCACCAGCTGGTGGAAGTCGGGCGAATGCCACTCGGCAATGAGCGACTGCTGCGCCACCGACGTCTGCGTCTGAAACGCGTAGAGCAGTATGCCGGGCCCGTTGGGATTGATCATGCTCACCGCTGCGCAGGCCAGAAGCACCAGCAGCAGCGGCCGCAGCCTCCGCGTGGGACCTGCGTCGGGCATGCCGAGGTACGGCGCCATAGCTTCCGCGATGACCACCAGCGCGATGAAGCCGAGCCCGATGACGAAGCCCGAGTGCAGGTTGCTCCAGACAAGGAACATCGGCACCAGCAACCAGATGGAGCGAGAGCCGCGCGTCAGATGTCGCTCGAGGACGAACAGCGTGACGGCGCTGAAGAAGAACGTCAGCATCTGCACCCGCGGTCCCCAGATGGGATAGCCGGCGATCGCCGCCAGCAGAATGCCGGCCGCAAGCGCACCGCGGCTCGGTGCGCGCATCCGCGCACGCATCGCGACGAGCATCAATCCAGCCCAGGTGACTGCGCTGAGCACAAGGATCACGATTCCCAGGCCGGCGGCGCTGAATGCCGCCGCTGTCAACGATTCGAAGAGCCATTCGTGCATCGTCCAGTGATGCGACGCAGCTGTGTAGGTGAATGGGTCGGTGCCGAGCAACCCTCCCTTGGCGAGGATGAGCTGGCCGGCGCGCAGATGCCACCAGAAGTCCGGGTCGCGTATGGCGCTGGTGACAGCGAACATGGTCAGGACCACGACGGCGGCGAGCAGGAGGCCCGACGGCGTGAGAAAGACGTCTACACGCTGACGCAACGTCGGGGCGCCCGCCACCGCAGGATCTGCCTGGTGCCCGCCAGCCACGCTCATCGGGATGCGCTGCCGCTCAGCGGCGCGTGCCCTCCAGGGTCAGGTCGATGCGTCGCGGTTCCGAGCTCGGCACTTCGCCCAGCATGGCGCGGATCGTGGCGATGAGGTGCATGAAATCGAACGGCTTGCCGATGTACTCGATGCCACCCAGCGCCATCACCTGCTGAATGTCCTCGTCGAAGCAGCGCGCGGTGAGCAGGATGATCGGCACCTCGGCAGTGGCGTCACGTTCACGAAGTTCGAGAGACACCGACAGGCCGCTCATCCGGGGCATCATCACGTCACACACCACGACGTCGGGCAGCCAGCGGTCCACCACCGACATCGCCTCGACTCCGTCAGCCGCGGCCTGTGTCTCGAACCCGTCTGCCTGGAGGCGCAGCTCCAGCAGCCGGCGCAGCGAGTCATCGTCTTCGGCGATCAGCACTCGTGCGGCACGGCCGGTGCGCTCAGGCATGCGTCCATTCCCCTTGTGTCATGCGGGCTCTTGGCCGGTTGTACGCTCGCCGGAAGGTGGCGAGGGAGCGTGCAACAGGCCTGTCACATCCCCTTGCTCCGCGCGCGTGAATGGTTCCGGCATGCGACCGTCTGGTGACACAATGGCCGAGTTGACCATGTCGCCCAGCGAGGCCCCCGCGACGGTGAACCAGGCCGCGCTTTCGGGGGTTCGCTTCCTCGTCAGCCGCCGCATCGAGGAGCTCGAGACAGCTGCCGCCGACCTGGAACGTGACTCGGCGAACATCGGTGCCACCCTGGAGTCGGCGGCGGCTCGCGTCGGCGACCTCGAGGAGCGCTGGCACACACTGCTGCTGAAGCTTCCCGATGTCGAGCCCAAGTCGATCGACACGATGTTCCGCCACCTGGCCAACGCCCGAGCTGACCTGGCCACGGCGGAGGAGCGGCACGCCGACCTCGACGGCCGGGTCCGCGCGCTGCGTGCCGAGCAGGAGATGCTGCGCGCCGTCTATCGCAGCCTCGACGACCTCGCCGCCGCAGGTGCAGGCCGTGACGAGGGGACTGTCAAGCTGCGCAGCGCGTCGCGGCAGGTGTTCCAGATCATCGAAGAAGAACGCATGCGCATCGCTCGCGACATGCATGACGGACCGGCGCAGTCCATGGCGAATCTCGTGCTGCAGGCTGAGATTCTCGAGCGGCTGATCACGCGCGATCCCTCGCTCGTCATTCGCGAGCTGCGTGATTTCAAAGATGGCGTGCGCGGCGTGCTCGACGACACGCGCAGGCTGATCTTCGACCTGCGGCCCATGACGCTGGACGACCTGGGGCTGGTGCCGACGCTGCGCAAGTTCGTCAAGGAGTTCGCCGAGCGCACCGGCGTGACGGCATCGCTGCGCATCGTCGGTGAGGAGGAGCGCCTGCCCGGGACGCTCGAGCCGACGCTCTTCCGCATCGTGCAGGAGGCGCTGAACAACGTGCGCAAGCACGCCCAGGCCGAGACCGTGGAGGTGATCATCACCTTTCAACCCACCTTCGTCAGCGCCGTGGTGCGCGACGACGGCGTGGGTATGGACCTGCCGTCAATCGAGGCGCACCTGGACGGCGCGCGCAACCTCGGCTTCATCTCGATGCGGGAGCGGGCCGAGCTGGAGAAGGGCCGCCTGGAGATCCGCTCGGAACCGGGGCGGGGTACCGAGGTGCGCATCAGCGTCGACCGCTGAGCCGGCGCGGCCGATCGGGGACACCGGGTGACAATGGAAGCGATGCGCTTCCGGATGCTCGCCACCGACTACGACAACACCATCGCAACGCGGGGCGTGGCGGGGCCTGAGGTTCGTCAGGCCCTGGAGGCCCTGCGCCGTTCAGGGCGCCTGATCGCCCTGGTCACGGGCCGGACGGTGGCGGAGCTGGACAACGTGTTCGACGATCCGGGCATGTTCGACGCGCTCGTCCTGGAGAACGGCGCCCTAGTCAGGACCTCGCAGGGAGACCGTCTGCTGGGCCCACCGGTGCCCGCGGAGCTGGTGACCGCGCTGCGCCGGGACGGTGTCGCTCCGCTGGCGGTGGGCCGGGGCATCATCTCGACGCCCGCCACGAACACTGCACCGGTGCGGCGGGTGGTGGCCGGCCTGGGGTTGGACCTGGCGTTCCATCACAACCGCGACTCGCTGATGCTCATGCCTACCGGCATCGACAAGGCGCTCGGCCTCGAGGCGGCGGCTGCGGCCTGCGGCGTGGCCATGGAGGCCGTCGTGGCGGTGGGGGACGGGGAGAACGACTGCAGCATGATCGCCGTTGCCGGCGCCGGCGTGGCGGTGGCCAATGCCACCGAGATGACCAAGGGCTGTGCCGGGCTTGTCCTGGACCGGCCGGGGCCTGAGGGCGTGATAGCGCTCTGCGCCTCGATGCTGGAGGACGACCTGGCCGGGCTGCTCAGCGCCGCCGCCGGACGGCGCTGACCCCTCCCGGCCCTACGCCCGGGCTCTGACCGGCAGCAGCTCGCCGCCCACCAGCCAGCCGCCGATAGCGCCGGCTTGCGGGGCGACCCTCCCGACCAGTGCAGGCTCGGGGATCTCGTCCTCGCTGCCGGGCACTGTGAAGTCCTCCTCGGTGAGCACCTGTAGCAGGGCATCGACCATGTGGGGGTCGAACTGCCGTCCACGCTCGCGGCGCAGTTCGCGGAGGATCTCTGCCTGCGAACGGGCGGCTGCGTATGGCCGCCCCGAGCGCATGACGTCGAAGGCGTCAACCACCGAGACCAGCCTCGCCCCGAGCGGGATGAACTCCCCCTGGAGACGGTCCGGGTAGCCGCGGCCGTCGAAGCGCTCGTGGTGATGGCGCACGATGCGCCGCACGTCGTCCCAGGCGTCGATGTCGGCGAGGATCTCGGCACCCACCACCGGGTGGCGCCGCATGACGGCCATCTCCACATCGTTGAGCGGCTCCGGCTTGACCAGGAGCTCCTGGGGCACCGAGATCTTGCCGATGTCGTGGAGGCAGGCGCCGTACCGGACCGCGGCGGCGGCGCCGGGCTCGAGGTCGAGGTAGCCGGACATGCGGTGCGAGAGGTTCACCAGGCGGTTGGCGTGTTTCTGCGTCGCGGGGTCCTTGGACTCGATCGTGTTGGCCAGCACCAGCGTGAAGCGCTCGAGCATCGGGGCCAGCACCCGCAGCCGCAGAGCCTCCTCGGCCAGCTCGCGGCGCTCCAGCGCGTTGGCCACGACGGTGAGGATGTGCTCGGCGCGGAACGGCTTGGGCAGGTAGGCCACTGCTCCTGCCTGCATCGCCCGCATCGCCAGGTCGAGGTCGCGGTAGGCGGTGACGATGATGCAGGCCAGCATCGGGTCGATCTCGCGCACGTGCTCGATGACGTCGATGCCGTTGAGGCGCGGCATGGCGTAGTCGGTCACCAGTGCGTCGTAGAGACCGGGGCTGGTGATGCGCGACACCGCCTCAAAGCCGTCGGCGACGGTGTGGACCTCGTGCCCGCCGAGCTCCAGGGCGCGCGTTAGGAATTGACGCGTGATCGTGTCATCGTCCGCCACGAGCACTCTGGCCAAACCCGAAATGCCTCCGAGGCCCCCCTCGCTGACATTGCCGAGACGGTGGCGTACGCTGCCGCTGGCATCGTGTGCCATGCAGGCGCTTCGTTCCGCCGCCGTCACAGCTTTGTAGCGGCGGGGCTATAGCAGGGGCGCCGCCTCGGATGGTGCGTGGACCGGCGCGCGGAGCGTCTGCTTCCAGTGGTTGCGCAGCGCGAGCTGCACCTGGAGGTCGGTCCACCACAGGGGGACGTCGGCCAGCTGGTCGTGGTCAACCCGCAGCTTGCGGCAGAGGATGCGGCGCCGGACCGGCATGCCGAAGTCCTTGCGCTCGGTCATGATCAGCTTGTAGAGGAGGTAGACGACGATCCACACGAGCAGGGCCGCGATGACCGCCAGGAAGACGGGATCGGGCAGGAACCCGGTGGTGGCGGTGGCGTGCGACACGTCCTGCGGCGCGGCAAAGAGCGTCGTGAGGAGCACTGGCATGGGGCAGCGCGAGCGTACCCTGGGCCGGCCGCCGGCGATATGACGAATGTGTGGCGTCGCCGAATCGAGAAACGCGCATGGCCGGGGTGACGGTGATTGCCCGCTACACGGCGAGGTCCGGCATGGCTGATCGGGTGGCGGAGACGCTGGTACGTCACGCCGCCGAAACCAGGCGTGAACCCGGCTGCCTGCGTTTCGATGTCTACCGGTCGTCCGACGCCGATAGCTTCGTCTTGTTAGAGGAGTACATCGACGAGGGTGCCTTCAGGTCGCATCGCGGCACGCCGCATTTCAAAGCCAACATCGAGCAGCAGGTGGCGCCGTTGCTGAGCGAGCGCGAATGGGAGCGCTACTTCCACCTCTGATATCAGCGGTGGTGCTGGTGGTGATGCGGCGGCCACGCGTCGCGGCCGCCGCCGCAACTCAACTTGCCGGGTCGGGTTCCAGTGAGGGCGAGCCCTCGATGTCGCCGAACTCCGCACCCACGCCTGCTCCCACCAAAACGCCGTCACCGCCACCCGCGGCAGCCGCCGCGGCGGCCTCTTCCTCTTCCTCGAACAGGCGGATCGCCTCCTCGCGGAGCTTCTGGTAGTAGTCGAGGCCGGTGCCGGCGGGGATGAGCTTGCCGATGATCACGTTCTCCTTGAGACCGCGCAGCTTGTCGATCTTGCCGGAGATCGCCGCCTCGGTGAGCACTCGCGTGGTCTCCTGGAAGGATGCTGCGCTCAGCCATGACGCGGTGTTGAGCGCGGCCTTGATGAGACCGAGCAGCACCGTTTGTGCGATGGCGGGCTCGCCGCCCTCGCTCAGCGCCTTGGCGTTGGCCTCCTCCCATTCGAACTGCGAGACGATCTCGCCGGGCAGCAGGTCGGTGTCGCCGGCGTTGTCGATGCGGACCTTGCGCATCATCTGCCGCACGATCACCTCGATGTGCTTGTCGTTGATCTCGACACCCTGGCTGCGGTACACGCGCTGCACTTCGCGCACCAGGTAGTTCTGCACCTCGTCGCGCCCGCGCACCAGGAGCAGCTCCTGGGGGCTGACCGAACCCTCGGTGATCTTGTCGCCGGCGCTCACGTGGTCACCGTCGCGGACCACGATCTGCGCAGCCGCCGGGATTGCATACTCCCGCGACTCCTCGTCGGTGGTGCGAACCGTGACTTCCTTGGCGCCGACCTTCACATGGCCCGCGTACTTGGTGCGAACGGTCATCTCGTTGCCGTTCTCGTCGACGCCGCGCAGCAGCTCGGCGCCGTCGGTGAC
>JAFAJR010000236.1 GCA_019236085.1 Candidatus Dormiibacterota bacterium | reverse complement strand
AACCAATCGATGATGTCGGCCGGCGTCTCTGGAGCGAACTGCACTCGGACGCCGAGATCCTCGATGGCGCAGTGCAGGGCCGAACGCAGTGTGACGAGCGCGCCGTGTCCAGTCACGGCGACCTGCATCCGGTGGCGTATCTGGTCGACAAGGTCGGCTGGCGTAGTCCCGAGTTCTGTTGAAACTGGGTGGCGGGGTACATGCGATTACGCGGCCTCCACGGTGCGGTCAATGGACCTCGGATCGATCGTCGCGTCGTGAGCCTTCAGCGCAGCGACGAGCTTCGGCATCCCAGCGTGTCCTCGGAGCTTTCGGAAGGTCATCGACGCTTCGACGAGAGCGACGGCGACCCAGCGCAGCACCATGGAGCCTCCGTTCCACTTGGTCACGTTGTGGGTCGTCTTTCGGATGCGGCTGTTGACGTGCTCGATCATGTTCGTCGTCGAGAGGGTGCGTTCCAGCCAGGTGGGCAGCTCGAAGCGCATCACCGTGAGGGTCTCGTCGAGCCCTTCGCGCAGCGATGCTGCGGCTGACGGGTGCTGGCGTTCGAGCTGTCGAGCGAGAGCCAGCAGCATGCGCTTGGCGCGGTCGTGGTTGCCGCAGCGGTACGCGCTCGTCATCGTGCGTCCGACCTGATTCTTGAGCGACTCCGGCAGATGATCCTCGACGTTGCGACGCTTGTGCACCTGGCAGCGCTGGATGAGAGCGCGGCGCCCGAAGATCTTCCGGATCGCCGCCGCGAGGGCCTTGCTGCCGTCGATGACGAAGAGGCGCGAGCGGTCGATGCGCAGGCCACGCGCCACCAGATCCTCGATGAGCGCCCTGCACACCGACTCGTTCTCGGTGGCGCCTTCGTGCAGCCCCAGCACGTGCTTGTCGCCGGCGTCGTCGACCCCAACGGCGGCGACCACCAGGTGCTCATCGACGTGGATGCCGTCGATGACCACGGTGCAGATCGGCAACTTGCTCAGGTCGCGTCCCATCAGCTCTCGGAGCGTCTGCTCGGTGGCGCGCACGAATCGGCGACTCACCGCGCTCTTGCTCGCACCACGCGACGCGATGCCTGCAGGCATCGGCCCCACCGATCGGGCGTAGTTACGCGTCGAGACGCCGAGCACCATCTGCTCGACCGCACGCGGGGTGAGCGGATCCTGGCGTGAGTACCGCTCCCACGTCGGCAGCGTCAGCTCCTCTCCGTCGCAGCTGCGGACACGTGGACGACGCACGCGCACGAGACGGCTGCCCATCGCCAGCTCGCCGTCGGCGTAACCGGCCCGGCTCGCGCGTCGGTCGTGGTCGTGTGCGTAGCGAGGCCCACACACCTGGGTCCGATCCTCCTCGAGCATCGCGGCGAGCACCGTGATGCCAGCGCGCACGACGGCTTCGTGCAGCGTCGCCCGCGCATCCACCATCGCCATCAGCGCCAGCTGCGGCGTTGCCTCTTGGCGACAGTCCTTCCTCCTGGCAGTGTCCTTCATCGGCGGTTCCTCCCATCAGAGGCCCCGAGAATGGTTCTCGGGGCGGGTGAACCGCCACCTCAACTTTCAACAGCGCGCGGGACTACGCCTGGCGCCGGCGTAGTGCTTCTTGAGGCCGGCGATGTAACCGAGGACCTGGGCGGCGAGAGAGTTGGTACGCATTTGGTTTCCTTCGAGTGAGAGTGACGCGAGGGGGGACCGGGCACCGTGCCCGGCGACCGCGTGCCGTTCACCCGTTAATTCGTGACAAGTCACAACGGTCACGACCGGCCGGCCGCCGCACGCGGCTCGATCCGGTGCGCGCGCCGGCCGCTTGGCGTGAAATTCCGCGAGGATCGACGTGTGCGACAAAAGAGCGGCGGTGCGGTCGATTTCGCCACGCCGTGCAGCGAGAAGTCACGACCGCGCCGCGTCATGACCCGTCGCGAGCTGCGCGCGATCGCGCCCGGCCTGGCGAGCGACGGCGGTGGGCGCCGCCCGGACGGCGGTGATCCGCGCGCGGACGCGGGTGATCCGGGCGCGGACGGCAGTGATCCGGGCGTGGACGGTGCTGATCGAGACGTGAACGGTGGTGATCGAGACGTGGACGATGGTGATCGAGACGTGGACGGTGGCGATCGAGACGTGGACGGTGGCGATCGAGACGTGAACGCTGCCGATCGCGACGCGGACGGTGCCGATCCCGTCGCGTACGCTGGCGATCCGGACGTGAACGCCGCCGATCGCGCGTGGAAACGTGGCGGACGGCCGCGGATACGGCCCGCCGGCGCCTCACGGAGAGGGCGGCGCAGCGGAAGCCGTCGGGGCGCGCAGCGGGCGGCCCGGTGCGGCGCCGTCGACGAGACTCTGGTGGGCGACGACGGCGACGCCTGCGACGAGGACCGTGTCGATGCCTTCGGAGTGGGCCGCGGGCTGCTCGTAGGTGGCACGGTCGGAGACGCGCGCCGGATCGAAGATCGTGATGTCGGCGACCGCGCCGGCGCGGATGCGCCCCTTGTCCTTGAACGCGGGCGTGCTCGCCTCCAGGCGCCGAGCAGGCATCAGCGTCATCTTGCGCAGGGCGTCCATGAGCGACAGCGTCTCCTGTTCGCGTACGTAGCGCCCGAGCACGCGCGC
>JAFAJR010000168.1 GCA_019236085.1 Candidatus Dormiibacterota bacterium | reverse complement strand
GCTCAGAGCGGCGGCCGGCCCCGGCGTTGCAGCTGCAGCTGACCGGACTGCCACAGGCGGCCGTGGCCCGCACCGGGTCGGGGCACGCAGAGGTCGACCGGGTCCTGGGTGGCGGGTTCGTCGCCGGCTCCGTAGTGCTGCTAGGCGGCGATCCCGGCGTCGGCAAGTCCACCCTGGCGCTGCAGATCGCCTCGGCCTGCGGCGCCGCGCGAGCCGCGCTCTACTGTTCGGGGGAGGAGTCGGCGGACCAGGTCGCGATGCGCGCCCGCCGCCTCGGTTGCCGTGGCGAGACCCTGGCACTGGTTGTCGAGACAGACCTCGACGCCGTGCTCGGGGCCATCGAGAGCGCAGCCGCCCCGCTGACGGTGGTCGACTCGGTGCAGACGCTGATCGACCCCCAAGCGGCGGGCTCGGCCGGCAGCCCGGCGCAGGTGCGCAACGCGATATCCCGCCTGGTCGGCGTCGCCAAGCGGTGCTCGGTCACGGTGATGGTGATCGGCCACGTCACCAAGGACGGCGCGATCGCCGGCCCGCGGACGCTGGAGCACATGGTCGACGTGGTGCTCTACCTCGAGGGCGAGCGTCTCGGTGAGCAACGGCTGCTGCGCGGCGTCAAGAACCGCTTCGGCAGCACCGGGGAGGTCGGTCTGCTGACCATGGAGCCTGACGGGATGCACCCGGCCGAGGCGCCCGGTCGCGCCCTGGTGGGCGGCTCGTCGCTCTCGGTGCCGGGCAATGTCCTGACAGTGAGCTGCGAGGGTGTCCGCCCCCTGCTGGTCGAGGTGCAGGCGCTCGCTCTGAGCACGACCCTCCCGATGCCCCGTCGCACCGCTTCCGGTTTCGACGTGAACCGGCTCCATCTGCTGCTGGCGGTTCTGGAGAAGCGCGGGCGCCGGGTGCTGTCCAATTCCCACGTGTTCCTCAACGTCGTCGGCGGTGTGCAGCTGGCCGACCCGGCCTGCGACCTGGCAGTCGTCCTCGCGCTGGCAGCCGCTGCCGGCGACCGGCGGGCCGCCGCCGGGTGCGTCGCGCTCGGCGAGCTGGGCCTGGGAGGCGAGGTCCGCCGCGTGCCCCGGCTGAGTGCCCGGCTGCGCGAAGCCGCTGCGCTGGGAGTCGAGCGGGCGATGGTCCCGCCGGGTGGCGCGGCCGAGGCGCCGGCGTCACTCAGCTGCACCGAGGTCGGCACCCTGGCCGAGGCACTCGCCGTTGCGTGACCGCCCTGTCGCGAACAGCGGCGGAGCCGCAGACCCTGTGGTTCAATCGCTGCGATGTCTGGCCGTGATCCTGGGCGCGTCCAGCGTGCCCGGGCCATCTCGCGGGTGGCCGGCGGCCTGGCCGGCGGCGCACTGGGAGTGCTCTACGCCGCCTTCATCCTGGCGAACTCCAATGGCTTCCTGACCCGCAGTCAATCCGTCGCCGCGGTCTGCCTGACCGGCGGCGGCGTGGCCGGGGCCGCCTCGCTGGCGCTGGCGGCCCCGCTGCTCTCGGTCGATCCATTCCTCTGGCTGGAACGCACCCTCGACGAGGCGCCGCCGGCGCAGATCGTCGCCGCCACCGCCGGCCTGCTGGTGGCTCTGTTGATCGGTGCCCTGGTGGCGATCCTCCTTTCACCGCTGCCCTGGGGGCTCGGCGTCATCCTGTCTGTCACGATCGCCGCCGCCCTCATCTACATCGGGGTGCACGCCGGCAGCCGTCGCCGCGACGCGCTCCTCTCGGTGTTCGGACGTGGCGCGCCGGTCGAGGACGGCGGGGCGCCCCCAGGAGACGGCCACCCGGTGGTGGTGGACACCAGCGTGCTGATCGACGGACGGATCGTCGATGTCGCGGCTGCGGGCTTCCTCCCCGGCCGGCTGCTGCTGCCGCACGTCGTGCTCGAGGAGCTGCAGCAGGTGGCCGACTCGGCGGACCCGGTGCGGCGGGCCAAGGGCAGGCGGGGGCTCGACACGGTGGCGGCGCTGCAGCACGGCGACGACGTGGTGTGCGAGCTGGTCGACGTTCGTTTCCCCGGCACACCGCCGGTGGATTCGCAGCTGGTCCGCCTGGCGAGGCTGCGCAGTGCAACGCTCATGACGCAGGACTACAACCTCACGCGGCTCGCGCAGGTGGAAGGCATCAGGGTCCTCAACCTCAACTCGCTCGCCAACGCCGTGAAGCCCATCATGGCGTCGGGAGAGGCGATGAGCGTGGCCATCGTGAAGAAGGGGAAGGAGCCCCACCAGGGCGTCGGCTACCTCGAGGACGGCACCATGGTGGTGGTGGAGAACGGCAGCGACCATCTCGAGGAGACCGTGGAGGTGGTGGTGAGCAGCGTGCTCCAGACCGCCGCGGGCCGCATGATCTTCGCCGCCCTGGCGCCGGACGCTCGCCCCGTCCGCCAGGCGAGGCCGGCCCGGGCCCGGGTGTCCCAGCGCTGAGCACCGTCCTGGTCATCCCTGCGTTCGGCAGAGGGGTTCGTTTCGGCGCCGACAAGCTGTGGGCGGACGTCGGCGGCCGGCCGCTGATTGCCCTCACCCTGAGCGCCGCTGCCGGATCTGGCTGCTTCGAGGCCGTGGTGATTGCCGCGCCGGCGGATCGATGGGACGCGCTGAGAGCGCTGGCCTCGGCGTGCGGCCTGGGTCAGGCGAGCTTCGTCGAGGGCGGTGAGCGGCGGCAGGACTCGGTAGCCGCCGCACTCGGGCCTTGCGACGGTCACCGGATGGTGTGCGTGCACGACGCCGCCCGGCCGCTGGCGCCGCCGGAGCTGTTCCGTGCGGTGGTCGGCGCGGCTGACCGGGATGCTGCTGCCACCGCGGCGGTACCCTGCGTCGACACCATCAAACGGGTGGCTGAGGGATACGTGGTGGAAACCATCGACCGGAGCTCTGTCATGGCGGCGCAGACCCCACAGGCGTTTCATCGCACCGTGCTCGAGGACGCCCATGCAGCCGCCGCTCGCGACGGCGTCGAGGCGAGCGACGACGCGGTGCTGGTGGAGCGTATCGGCGTGAAGGTGGCGGTGGTGCAGGGCGACCCGCGCAACATCAAGGTGACAACGGCCGGCGACCTGGACCTGGTCCGCGCCATTCTCGAACAGCCATGAGCGGGCAGACCATGCGCATCGGCCACGGCATCGATGCGCACCGCTTCGTCAACGGCCGGGCGCTGATGCTCGGCGGTGTGCACATCCCCTACGACCGTGGCCTGATGGGCCACTCGGACGGCGACGCCATCGCCCACGCCCTGGTCGACGCGCTGCTCGGCGCTGCGGGGCTCGGCGACATGGGCCATCACTTCCCCTCGAACGACCCGCGCTGGCGTGACACGGCCGGCGTCGACTTCCTCGGCGATGTCGCCCGCAAGCTGCACGACGAGGGGTACTCGGTGGTGTCCGCGCACGTCGTGGCGGTGGCCGAGGAGCCGCGGCTCTTCCCCCACCTCGACGCGATGCGGACAGCCATGTCGCAGGCTCTCGGCGTGGAGGACGGCGTGGTGCAGATCGGCGTGACGACCACCGACGGCATGGGGTTCGCCGGGCGCGGCGAGGGCGTCGCCGCCTCGGCGACGGTGCTCATCGCCCGGCAGTGAGCCTGCGTCTGCACGACACGCTCACCAAAGGGCTCGTCGAGGTGGAGCCGCTGCAGCCTGGGCACGTGCGTCTCTATACCTGCGGTCCCACGGTATGGAACCGTGTCCACATCGGCAACTTCCGCACCTTCGTCTTCGAGGACGTGCTGCGGCGCTGGCTGGACCGCAACTTTGATCGTGTCACCCATGTCATGAACCTCACCGATGTCGACGACCGCATCCTGCGCAACGCCAAAGAGCACGGCAACACGCTTGACGAGGAGACAGCGCCATGGATCGCCGCCTTCCACGATGATCGCGAGACGCTCGGCATCAGGCCGGCGCATCACTACCCGCGCGCCACCGAGTACATCGACCAGATGGTGGCGCTGGTGCAGCGGCTGGAGGACCGAGGCGCCGCGTACAGCAGCTCGGGGAGCGAGTACTTCCACATAGCCGCGTTCCCGCAGTACGGGCGGCTCAGCGGCATCAGCGCCGAGGGACTCGTTGCCGGCGCCGGCGGCCGCGTGGACGCCGACGACTACACCAAGGAGGACGTGCGCGACTTCGCCCTGTGGAAGGCGGTGGATCCCGGCGACATCGGGTGGGAGACACCCTTGGGGCGCGGCCACCCCGGATGGCACATCGAGTGCTCGGCCATGAGCATGACCCTGCTCGGCGAGACGATCGACATCCACTGCGGCGGCGTCGACAACATCTTTCCGCACCACGAGAACGAGATAGCGCAGTCGGAGGCGGCGACTGGCAGGCAGTTCGTGCGGGTGTGGGCGCACAGCGCTCACCTGGTGATCGGCGGCGAGAAGATGAGCAAGCGGCTGGGCAATTTCATGACTGTGCCGGAGCTCGTCGCCGAGGGCGCGCGTCCTGCCGCGGTGCGATTCATGCTCGCCGCGTCGGCGCATTACCGCAAGCAGCTCAGCTTCGCCGACGAGCCGCTACGTGCAGCCACCGAAGCCGTGGAGCGCCTGGTGGCGTTTCGCGACCGCGTTGCTGCGCTCGAGGTGACCGACGAGGAGGGGGATGCCGACGAACTGGTGAGAACCGTGGTGCGCCAGGCCCGCATGGCGTTCGAGGACGCGATGAACGACGATCTCAACCTGCCCGAGGCGATGGGTGCGGTGTTCGTCGCGCTGCGTGAGGCCAACCGCATTCTCGACGAATCCACTGTGTCCGGTGATGCACGCACCGCGCTGCAACACCTCCTTGCGGATGTCGACGACGTCCTGGGGATCTTCCCGCTCGTCGACGTCGAGCGTGCGGTGAAGGATGTGCTCACGCACCACGAGAGTGAGCTGTTGCGACAGCGCGAAGCCGCCCGGGCTGCTGGCGACTGGGCCCTTTCAGATCGCCTGCGCCGCGAGCTGACCAGCTGTGGCATCGCCGTTGAGGACACGCCGCAGGGGCAGCGATGGCGGCGTCCCTGACAGCCGCCGTGTGCTGAACGACGGCACGCGCGTTGTGGACATTCTTTACGGACGGAACGCGGTCCTGGAGGCGCTGCGCGCCGGCCGCCCGGCACGCAAGCTCGTGATTGCGTCGGGAACGCGGGACGAAGCTCGGATGCGAGAGATCCTGGCGACAGCGCAGGCGCGCGGCATCACCATAGAGGAGTCGCCGCGTCATCGCCTCGACGACATCGCCCACACCGAGCACCACCAGGGCGTCACGGGCTACTTCCATGCACGGGAGTCGCTGTCGCTGCCTCGCCTGCTCGACGCC
>JAFAJR010000164.1 GCA_019236085.1 Candidatus Dormiibacterota bacterium | reverse complement strand
GTTCACCAGCGTCGCCACGGCGACGACCACCAGCGTCGCCACAATGGCGCCGTTCGGCCGGCGCACAGAGCGCGCGCACCACAGCAGGAACAGCGGTGTGAGCACGAGCAGAAGCACCACGGTCGCCACGCCGACGTAGACGTGCGTCAGCCCGGGATGCGCCCTGGCCATTCGTGAGGCTGTCCAACCGGTTTCCTGGCCGTCCAGCAGCCAGCCGATGGGATAGGAGTATGTGGCTCCCTCGTATTGCAGCGCGTCGTACGACGTGCCCGACAACACGTCTCGCCAGCAGCAGCGGAGACCTGCCGCGATGGTCTCGTTGACCAGGCGGGTGCTGCCGCCGGCTGCGTGGACCAGCTGGTCGTACAACACGGATTCGGTGTTGATGCCCTGGTCGTACGCCGCAGCCTCCTGCGCCGAGACCGCCCGGCGCCCGTCGGCGGGCAGCAGGGGCAGGATCGCAGTCATGTGCGGCCAGGTGATACGCGAGAAGAGGATGTAGTTGACACCGAGTGGAGCCCGGCCGTAATCGGCAGTCTGCGTCGCGATGTTCACCTGGCGAACGGCGACCGCCGGGACGACGGCGAGCAGCACGAGTGTGGCAGCTGCTGCGACGCGGTGGGGAGCGCGCGCGATGAGTGAAACGAGGATGGCGACCCCACACACAGCGGTCAGCACGTAGAGCTTCTCTGGACGCATCAGCTCGGCGGCGGCGACCATCACAAGAGTGACAGACAGTGTGCGGAGCCGCAGGTCGCGCAGGACGGCGACGCGCACAACACCGGTCGTCGCGCTCACCAAGAATGAGGCCGCGAATGAATCGGTCAGGACCGTCTCTGCAAAGTGGAGGACAAGCGGAGTGGTGACAATGAACAGAGCGGCGCTGGTGATGACCAAACGTCGCACCGCCGGCCGGACAGCGAGCATGCCGTTCACGCAGCGGGCGGCGAGTTCCCATGCGGTTGCGCACGCCCACAGCGCAGCCACGAGGGCAGTCACTGTCTGGGCGACGTAGAGCATCGGGACGTAGCCCACGTGGACGAGCGCCGCCAGGAGCTCATCGCCGCGCAGCATCGCCGGGTAGAGAATGGTCCGGTACTGGTCGACGTGCAGCGTCTGCGCCAGGTTCAGATAGTCGGTGGTGTCCCCATACGCGGGGACCACGTCGAGGTTCCTCAGCCACCAGAAGGCGCCCATAAGCACCTGAGCAACGCAGCCGGCCCCGAGCGTGGCGGCCACGAGGAGCGCAGGTCGAAAGGGCCGGCGCGGCTGGGTGATGGCCGCGGGGGCCGGGGCCGCCATCGCCGCATTGTCTCCCACGGCACGTACAATCGCGCGGATGGTTCGAGGGAGGCCGCGGTTGTCGTCGTGGCGTCTGCACCGTGGTGCCGCGGTCCCGCGAAACGCGCAGGTTTCCATCGTGATGCTGGTGCTCGACGACGCCGCAGCCGGCGCGCGCTGCCTCGACAGCATTGCAGCAGCGGGCGGGCCATCGCGCGAGATCGTCGTCGTGGCCAACGGCACGAGCGACAAGGGACTGGAACCGCTGCGCGGACGCGACGACCACGTGCTGCTTCGCCTGGCTGCGAACACCGGCTTCTCCGGCGGCTGCAATCTCGGAGGTCAGATCGCCACAGCAGACCATCTTGTTTTCCTCAACGATGACGTGGTGGTGGAGCCCGGATGGCTCGAGCCGTTGGTGGACGCCGCGTCTCGTGAGCCGGATCTCGGCGCGGTGGGCAGTCTTGTGCTGTTCCCCGACGGCCGCATCCAGGACGCCGGAGGATACGTGTGGCGCAACGGTGTCACCAGCAGGCTGGGGTTCGGCGAGCGGGGGCTGCCCCCCGGGGCGGCGGGTGAGCACGCGGCAGACTATGTGTCGGCCTGCTCGATGCTTGTTCCACGCCGCGCATGGGAACGAGCCGGCGGCATGGACACCAGGTTCTTCCCTGCCTATTACGAAGACGTCGACCTGTGCCTGCGGATGCATGCGCTCGGTCTGCGCATCATCTGCGAACCCGCGTCGCGGGTTCGCCACGATGTGGGTCACAGCACAGAAGAGGGTTGGCGGCAGTTCATCATCACCCGCAACCACGCCCGGCTCATGGAGCGATGGCGCGACGAGCTCGTCGCACACGAAGAGCCGGCCGAGCTCGAGGGCCCCGTTCTGGAACATGCCGTCTTGCGCGCCATGCAGCGCACGGCGTTCGCAGCATGACATCTCAGCGCGAAGCTCTCGATGAGCGCAGGGTGCTGCAAGCCGAACGCGACTCCGTGTTGCGGATGATCGAGGAGAAGAACGCCTACGCGGAGCAGTTGCGGCGCGACCTGGCGGACGCCGCCGACGCGCTCGAGGTGCTCCGCCGTGAGCACGACGCGTTGCAGCGTGAGAATCAGGAGTTGCTGGCGCAGCTGAGGACGCTGGAAAAGATCAGGCGGTTGTATCGCCGACTTCCGGGTGGCACGCGTATGGCTCGGCTGGTCAGACGATCGCTGCACTGACCTCCTCACCTGTGCCCGGCGCGCGGCGGCCCCTGTACATCGAGGCAGGCGCAATCCGGCGCGGCTATCTGGGTGGGATCGCTCACACGGTGGACGGTCTGGTTCGTGGGCTGCTTGGGAATGAGGAGTTCAGCCGCCGGTACGAGCTGCGTTTGCTTGTTCCCGGGCTGTCGTCAAACGCGCGCTTGGCGGCGGCCTACCCCGGCGCGCGCCTGGTCCGCGTCCCGCTGCCGCAGCGCGGATACCATCGCTGGTTTGCGCTCGGTTCCATGCCACCGGTGGATCTGCTCTTGGGTGCGGGCGTCTACGTGTTCCCAAATTTCGCCAACCTGCCGCTGCGCCGCTCGGCATCGCTCACGGTTGTCAACGACGTTGTCTTTGCGCAGCACCCGGACACCGTCGAGGCGACCACGCGCCGCTGGCTGGCGGGCAACATGCGCCGCTGGCTGTCCCGGACCGACCTGATCGTCACGCCGTCGGAATTCACGAAGCGCGAGATCGAGACGCTGTTCCGGCCGGCGGCGCGGATCGAGGTGATTCCCTGGGGCATCGACCACAAGGCGTTCCATCCGCTGCCCGCGGACAACGTTGCACGAGTGCGGCGCAGATACGCACTGCCCGAGTCCTATGTGCTGTACGTCGGCAACTTCGAACCGCGCAAGAACCTCGAGCGCTTGGTACGCGCCTACGCCTCACTGAGCCCAGCTGCGCGAGACGCGCATCCGCTCGTGCTGGCGGGGGGTGGCGGCTGGCATAGGGCCCCGATCGACGCGACAGTTGCTGAAATGCGCGGCCAGGGTGTGCGCATCATCGAACCGGCAGCATATGTGGAGGATGCCGACCTTCCCGCGCTGTACTGCGGCGCAGTGGCCCTGGCACATCCCTCGCTGTACGAGGGCTTCGGCCTCTCGCTGCTGCAGGCGATGGCGTGCGGCACGCCGCTCATCGCCAGCAAGGGCTCGTCGATCGACGAGCTCGTCGGCCCGGCGGCGCTCCGTGTCGATCCCTGGGACGAGCGCGACATCGCGCGTGCCCTCGCCGAGATGCTCGCATCCGAACAACGCCGCACAGAGCTCGCCGAGCAGGGGATGCAGCGTGCTGCCGCTTACAGTTGGCAGCACACGGCCGGCCTTATGTTCCGCCTGGTTGAAGGCGTTGCAACAGCCGGCACAGGATAGAATGTCGTCATCGTGACGGAGCTGTTCCGCCATCTCAAGGCGCGCTACCGCTATTCGCTCATCATCCTGCGCCAGATGGTGTCAACCGATTTCAAGCTTCGCTACCAGGGCTCGGTGCTGGGCTACCTGTGGTCATTGTTGCGGCCCCTGGCGCTGTTTGGCATTCTCTACTTCGTCTTCGTCCGCCTGCTGAAATTCGGCAGTGTTCCGCACTACCCGGTGTATCTGTTGCTCGGCATTGTGATGTGGAACTACTTCACCGAGGTGACGGCGGGTGCGCTGGGTTCGATCGTCGGGCGGGGTGACCTGATGCGCAAGCTCAATTTTCCTCGATACGTCGTGGTGTTCAGTACCGCTTTCTCGGCGCTCATCAACCTCGCGTTCAATCTCATCGTGGTCGTCATCTTCATCGTGGTGACTGGGGTGCCGGTGCGACCGGTGCTGGCGCTGGCGCCGCTGTTGTTCATCGAGATGTTCATCCTCTCTGTTGGCATCGGTTTCTTCCTGAGCGCGCTCTTCGTGCGTTTCCGCGACCTCAACTACATCTGGGAGGTCGTGCTCCAAGCGGGGTTCTACCTCACGCCGATCCTTGTGCCTATCAACCTCTTCTCCAACGTGGTGCAGCGCATCCTGCTGCTGAACCCGATGGCCCAGATCATCCAAGACACACGCTGGCTCGCGGTGACAGACCAGGCGCAGACCATCAGCCACGCGTACAACACCGCCGCGATTCAGCTGGCACCTATCGGGTTGACGCTGGCCTTCGCCATCACTGCGGCGCTGTACTTCCGCCGTCGCGCCCCGTTCTTCGCGGAGGACGTGTGATGACGGCAGCCATCAGCGTCAGCGGCGTCGCCAAGGACTTCCGCCTCCCACAGGACAAGGCCACCACGCTGAAGCGCGCGGTGGTCAGCCGGCTGTCAGGGCACCGGCGGACCATCGCTCGGCAGCATGCTCTGCGAGACATCACCTTCGACGTGGAGGAGGGGGAGTTCTTCGGCGTCGTCGGACGCAACGGCTCGGGCAAAAGCACGCTGCTCAAGATCCTGGCCGGAATCTATGCACCGAACAGCGGTCATGTGATCGTGCGGGGCCGGCTGGTGCCGTTCATCGAGTTGGGCGTCGGGTTCAACGGCGAGCTCAGCGGCCGGGACAACGTGTATCTGAACGCAGCGCTCCTGGGGTTCGCTCGCGATCAGATCGACGCCATGTACGAGGACGTCGTTCAGTTCGCAGAGCTGGGCGGGTTCATGGACCAGAAGCTGAAGAACTATTCATCTGGCATGCAGGTTCGCCTGGCGTTCTCAGTGGCAACGCGTGCCCAGGCAGACATCCTGCTGGTGGACGAGGTGCTCGCGGTCGGCGATGCGTCCTTCCAGCGCAAGTGCTTCTCGTACTTCCTCGACCTCAAAAAGCAGCACAAGACAGTGGTGTTCATCAGCCACGACATGGACGCCGTCCGTCAGTACTGCGACCGGGCGATGCTCATCGAGGATAGCGAGATCCGGCTGATCGGCGACCCGACTGAGGTGGCGCGCGAATACTCGCTCCTGTTCATGGGCGACGGCGGTGGGGGCCAGAGGCTTGCTGGTTCGTCCAAGCGCTGGGGCACCGGGACCGTT
>JAFAJR010000099.1 GCA_019236085.1 Candidatus Dormiibacterota bacterium | reverse complement strand
CCTGGTGGCCCCGCTCCACATCGGCGACCGCGCTTACATCGGCGCCGGCACTGTGGTGAGCCTCGATGTGCCCGCGGGCGCGCTGGCGATTGGGCGGGCGCGCCAGCGCAATATCGAAGGCTGGACCAGCCGCCCGCGGAACCCCCGCCGATGAACAACGGCAGTCCATACGGCGACCTCATGCTGCTCTCGGGGACGGCAAACCCGGAGCTCAGCGAGCGGATCGCGCGCGAGATGGGCATGCGGCTCGCAGAGATGGAGATCACAAGGTTCGCGGACGGCGAGTTCGACGTGAAGATCGGCGAGTCGGTGCGCGGTCACGACGTCTTCCTGATCCAACCGACGTGCCATCCGGTGTCCGACAACCTGGTCCAGCTGTTCATCACCATCGACGCGCTTCGCCGCGCGTCGGCTTCGCGCATCACCGCCGTGACCCCGTATTACGGCTACCAGCGCAAGGAGAAGAAGACACAGCCGCGCGATCCCATCAGCGCCAAGCTGATGGCGAACATCATCGAGCTCGCCGGCGCCAACCGGGTGATCTGCGTCGACCTCCACGCCGAGGCGATCCAGGGCTTCTTCGACATCCCGGTTGACGCGCTCACCGCCACCAAGATCCTGGCGCGCCGGGTGCGCGAGCGTCACGGCCACAACGTGGTCATCGTTTCGCCGGACACCGGCGGTGCGCACCGCGCCCGGCGCATGGCGAGCATCCTGGACGCGCCCATCGCGGTCATCGACAAGCGGCGTCCCCGTGACGACGCCATCGAGGTGAACAACGTCATCGGTGACGTCGCCGGCATGAAGTCGGTGATCGTCGACGACCTCATCTCCACCGGATCGACCTTGGTGGGCGCTGCGGTTGCGCTGCGCGAGAAGGGTGCGACCGGCGTCGACTGTGTGGCCACCCATGGGGTGCTCACCAACGGTGCCCTCCGTCATCTGCACGAGGCACCGATCGACGAGATCTGCATCACTGACACGATCCCGTTCCCCAATGGACAGCCGAGCTTCGACGACGCTCCCAAGCTGCGGGTCCTCAGCGTGGCACCCCTGATCGCCGAGGCGATCGTGCGCGTGCACGAGGGTCGCAGCGTGAGCGAGCTTTTCCGTTGACCAGCTCAGACCGACGTAGCGACAGGCTCGCGGGGTCGTGACTCCGCTCATCGTCCTACTCGTCGTGGGCCTGCTGCTGGCGGGGTTCGCCGCCGCAGGCGAGACGTCGCTGACCAGCGTCAGCCGCATCCGCATGCGCAGCCTGGCGGAGGAGGGGAACCGTCGCGCCCAGCGTGTGGTACGGCTGCACAACGACCCCAACGCCTACCTGACCACGATCCTCTCGCTCAACACGGTCGCGCTCATCGTCGCGTCAACATCGACCGCGATCATCATCGACCAGTACCTGCGCTCCGTGCCACAGGCCGCAGGCACGGCAGTGCTGGCCTTGGTCGCGCTCATGTTCTGCGAGATCGCACCGAAGTCGCTGGCGCTGCGCTTCAACGAGCGTGTCGCGCTGGCACTTGCCGGCCCGGTCACGGTGCTCACCAACCTGTTGCGGCCCATCGTGTTCGGGCTCACGTGGCTCTCGCGAGTGATCGTGAGCGCCGCGACCAAAGGCCGCACGGTGCACGGACCGTTCGTCACAGAGGAGGAGCTCAAGCTGCTGGTACACGTCGGTGAGCAGGAGGGTGTCGTCGAGCACGAGGAGCGGCAGATGATCCAGGGGATCCTCGAGATGACCGACAAGGCGGTGAGGGAGGTGATGGTGCCGCGGGTCGACGTCATCGCCGTCGACGTGAACGAGGCCACGGTCAACGACGCGATCAAGGTGATCATGGAGCACGGGTATTCGCGCATTCCGCTGTACAACGAGACGATGGACGACGTGATCGGCGTCGTCTACGCGAAGGACCTGCTCCGCCACGGCGTACGCAGTGACGACCGGCGGTCGCTGCGAGAGCTCGCCCGCGAGCCGTACTTCACGCCCGACGCCAAGCACGTGGGCGAGATGCTGCACGAGATGCGTGAACGCAAGGTGCACATCGCGATCGTCGTCGACGAACATGGCGGCACCGCGGGCATCGTCACGCTCGAGGACCTGATCGAGGAGATCGTCGGTCCCATCCGCGACGAGTACGACCTGCGCTAGCAGGAGGAGGTGCAGATCCTCTCCGACCACGAGGTGCTGATGTCGGGCCGGTTCGCGCTCGACGACGCCCGTGAGGTCCTCAACCTGGACATCGGCGATTCCGAGGCCGACACCATCGGCGGGCTGGTCTACGAGCGCTTGGGGTCGATCCCCAAGGCGGGCGACGCGCTGCAGCTGGGGCGTGCCACGCTCACCGTCGAGGTGATTCGCGGGCGCCGCATTCAGACGGTCCGCGTCAGCAGCACCGAGCCGCTGCTGGTCGCGCAGCAGCCTCGCAACGCACTACGCGAGGAGCATCAGCAGGAGGAACCGCGCGCAGCTCACGGA
>JAFAJR010000069.1 GCA_019236085.1 Candidatus Dormiibacterota bacterium | reverse complement strand
CGCCGGCAGGCGCCTCGATGGGGATGTAGTTGGTGATGATGGTGACGGTGCTGGGCGCGTCCGGGCTGACGAACGCGTATGTGTCAGTGTTGTCAGCAACCGGGTCCTTGCTGATGCCCGGTGCTTCGCGATGAGACGACATCTCCTCCCCTCTCAGCGTGCCGCGCTGACGATGCGCTGCACGAGCTTGCGGTCCTTCACCGCCACCTCACGGTCGCCGTCCATGCCGGCGAGGCTTCCCGACTTCGGGTTGCGGATGTATGCAACAACCGGCTGCTCGGGCAGCGGTCCGTCGGCCGCGGCCACCAGCTCGCCGGCGGCGCCGGCCACTGCCGGCCCGGCCAGCGTCAGCGCTGCGGCACCGGTCACCGCCCCGGCGGTCGTGATGAACGCCCGCCGTGTCACCCTTGCCATGGTCCGTCCTCCATGCTCGGGCGAAGGCACGCCGGCCCCCTGACGGAGCCGGTCACCCCCCGCCTGCCGTTCGTCGAGTACGGACGAACTGGCCGGACGGATCAGTCGGCGCTAGGCGGTCTGGGCTGCCGGCAGCTCGTGCATCGCCAGCGACGGAGGCCGTGCTGCGCGGAGCGCAGGCCCCACCACGATGCGGTCGCCGCCGCTGCGCTTGGCCTCGTACATCGCCACGTCGGCCAGCGACCACACCTGCTCGGGGTCGGCGTCGGCGTCCGCGGCGCACACCCCCAGGCTGATGCGCGGCGCTCCGGTGGCCAGTGGCGCGGCGCCCACGGCGCGGCGGATGCGCTGGCCCAGCTCGCCTGCCTCGTGCGGTTCGACGGCGATGGCCAGGACGGCGAACTCGTCGCCACCCACCCGGGCCACGATGTCCCCGCGCCGGAGCGCCGAGCGGATCGAGGTCGCCACCGATACGATGAGCGTGTCGCCGGCGGGGTGACCATGGGTGTCGTTGACCGTCTTCAGGTCGTCGACGTCGATCGCCAGGATTGCGTAGTTGAAGCGGGAGGGCCGCCGGGCCATCGCGCGCTCGAACTCGCGGCGGTTGGCCACGCCGGTTAGCGGGTCGGTACCCGCCTCCTCGACCAGCCTCTCATGCGCCACGGCGAGACCCAGCGCCAGCTCGGTCAGCGCGCTGATCGTCTTGACGCGTTGGAACAGCGACTCCGAGATCTCGACACCGCGGCCGACGACGCAGAGGATGCCGGTGAGGGAGTCGTCTACTCGCAGAGGCACGTAGGCGCCGTGGGTCACGCCGAAGCGCTTCGCAATGCTCCGGACCTCGGCGCTGCAGGCGTCGAGGTCGACCCCGCCATTGATCGCAGCGCCCGTCGCGACGACCCTCCGGATCACGGAGTGGTCCTCGATCGCCATGTCGACACCTTCGCCGCTGACCCCGGCCTCGTCGCTGTCAGCGACGATCGTCGCCCTGCCGGCATGGATGGAGAAATAGAGCGCCCGGCGCGCGATGTTCGGCGGCGAGGCAAGCTCGGCGGCCAGCCGCACCGAGGTGGCGATGACCTCGTCGGCGTCACGCAGGACGGTGAGTGCCTGGGCCGCGTTGGCGGTGACTTGGCTTTCGCGGAACTGCTCCTCGGCGCGCTCGGCACTCCGGGTCAGGCCGGCCCGCAGCGAGTGCATGGCCACGCTGACCACTGTCAGCATCGCCAGCCAGAAGAACGAGGAGCGGCCGATGCTGACGCCGGTGCTGCCGTTGAGCTCTGCGACCAGCGCCAGGGCGCCGACGCTGGCGACGGTCACCACTGCGGAGCCGCGCGGCGTGCCCGTCAGCGCAGCGGTGAGAGCCGGCAGCAGGAAGAGCGGCGACAGGCCGGACCCCGGGCCTGCTGAGTAGACCAGCATGCCGATCGTGGCTGTGGCGACGAGCAACGGGATGATGCTCAGCCATGACGGCAGCGAGCTCCAGCGAACCGTGCGCTGCACCACCGTGTTGGCCACCGCGAGGGCGAGCGCGCCGATGAACCAGGCCGGTCGCGCCGGACCTGGCAGCAGCACTGTGACGAACGCCACCAGCCCGATCAGCGGGAAGAGCAGGCTGGCGCGGGTGCCGCCGGCGTTGCCCGCCGTTTCCCCCCCGGTCGTCGAACTCACTGAGTGCGATGCTCGCGCTGCCTGGTCTGGCAGGCCTGCCTTTTGCCGGACCGAAACACGTTTGTCAAGTTGCGCCCAGCTGACGTCGCGACGGCGTGATCCGCTGGGATGGATCTGTAGAGTCGCGCTGCACACCGACGGTCAGTGAGAGGAGGCGGCATGGAAAGGACAGGCTGGTTCACGGAGGCGGGCGACGACCTCCTTTTCGAGCGGTATCTCCGCCGCGTGGACGACTACCGCGAGCACATGGCCAAGGGCGAGGTCAGCGTCGACGCTGCCCAGGCCCAGGCTGAGCGGGTCGTCGGCCTGCTGCGGACCCTGGAAGAGCGGCTTGACGACGACACCCACGCGCTACTCACCGAGGCACTGCTGGAGTGGGCCCTGCTGCAGGGGATGCAGCTGACACTCGCTCTGGAGGCGGCATGAACGACCTTCACACGTACCACCACCCGTCGCAGCCGCTGCCCGCTGTGGCTGAAGCCGTTGGCCAGTGGTATTCAGGACAGGGGTTCGAGATCCAGACCGCCCCGACGCCGGACGGCCTGATGCTCCAGGCACGGCAGCGCGGCGACTGGCGCAAGGCGTTCGGCACCTCGTCCGCGTTGCAGGTCGTGTTCCGCACCCAGGGCGATGACCTCATCGTCGAAATGGGCGCGGGCAAGTGGGGCGACAAGGCGGCTGCGGGGGCCGTCGGCTGGTTCCTGCTCTGGCCGCTGGCCTTCACCGCCGCCTACGGCGCGTGGCAGCAGAGCAAGCTCCCGGATCGGACCTTCGAGTTCGTCGAGCGGTACCTCGCCGGCGGGACCACGGCGAGCTTTGGGGCGCCTCCGACGCCGCCACCCGTGTCCGCTGCCTCAGCGCCTGCCGCGTCCGCGGCAGCATCGGACGGAGCCGGTTTCTGCAGCAAATGCGGAAAACCATTGGTGAAGGACGCCGCGTTCTGCGCCCACTGCGGCACCAAGGTCGCCGCCTGAGCCGGACGTGCCGAGGAAGGGAATCGAACCCTTACGCCCTTACGAGCACAGCGCCCTGAACGCTGCGTGTCTACCAGTTCCACCACCTCGGCGCGCCGTGCGATGGTAGCGCCTCATCGCTGCCAGGACGCCACGTCGTCGTAGCGCGCCGCGCTTCCTCCCACAGGCGGCAGCGGGGCAGCGTGCATAGAGATGCGGAACACGAACCACACGTCCGGTGCATAGAGCACGACAGCCGGAGCATCCTGAGCCAGCAGCCGGTCCACCTGGGCGGCGGCGGCGATGCGCGTCCCGCGGTCGCTCAGGGTCGCCAGGCGGTCGAGCGCCTGGTCCAGGAACGGGTCGGTCGGTCCGTCGCTGACGTTGTAGCCATGCGGCGGCAGAGCATTGGACCGCCAGAAGGTGCTCACGTCGGGGTCGGGACCGGCGTTCCAGTCCCCGAGCGCCATCTGGAAGCTGTGTGGCACGAGCACGGTGCTGAGGAACGTCGGTGCCTGCACGATGTCCGGCGCCACCGAGATGCCAAGCGGAGCGAGCTGCAACGCGAGCTCGTGGGCCACGTCCGGCAGCGGATCCACGTCCGGAACCGAGACCGTGAACGAGAGTGACACTCCGCTCCGGGAGCGGACCCCGGCATCAGTGCTCACCCAGCCGTCGTTCTGCAGCATCGCCTCGGCGGCTGCCGTCGGCGCTGGGGCAGGGAGATGTGGGGCGCCCACCCAGCGAAGCCCGATCGGGATGGCCCCACTCTGCGGCGTCGCCAGCCCGTCGAGCGCCCCGGCGACAAGCCCGTCCCGAGCGATCACGGCGGCGACGACCTGCCGCACCACGGGGTCGTCGAGCCCCGGGGCCTGCTCGTTGAAGAGCAGATCGACGAACCCGAATGTGGCGATGGCCCCGGCGTGGGCGCCGTGCACGGCGAGGAGCCGCGCTCGTTGGGCAGGCGTCGTGGCCATGAGGCCGTCGACGTCCCCCCGGGTGAAGGCCGCCGCCGCGTCATCGAACGAGGCGTAGAGACGCAGGTCGAAGCTGGAGAGCCTCGGCCGTTCGGTGGCGTGCGGGTTGGCAGTCAGCAGCAGGTCGGACGCGGACGACGCCTTGACCGCGTACGGCCCCGAGGTGGGCAGCACGGTTTGCGGTGAGTGCTCGAGTTGCGCCAGGTGGGAGGCGTCATCGCGACCCAGCGGCAGGATCGGTACCTCGGTGAGCAGCGCGGGCAGGGCGGCTCTGGGAGACAGCAGGGTCAGCACCACGCCGCTGGGGATCGCCTTGGCGGCAAGCCCTGCCAGGCTTCCCGTCACTGCGCTGTCGGCGCTGCCGGCTGATGCTGCGAGCTGGAGGGTGGCCACGACATCGGCCGGGGTGACAGGCGTGCCGTCCGACCAGCGGGCGTGGGCGAGCTGCACGGTGTACGACCGGCCGTCGGGGCTCAGCGAATACGAGGCGGCCAGGTCCGGGGCCGGGTAAGCGGTGGCGTCGAGGCGGAACAGCGAGCGATACAAGAGATGGGCGACGTCGTCAGCGCCCTGATCCGGCGTGCCGACGTAGGGGTCGAGCGCAAGGGGGCGGTCTGCCGTCACCAGCCCTTCGCGGAAGTCCGGCGCGCCGATGACCCCGAACCGCGTGGCCAGGGCATAGCTCAGCGAGGCCGCCGCAACCACGACCAGCACCGCTGCGATGGCCGCCTCGACCCGGCGCCGCCGGCGACGCCTGCTTAGTGGGTGCCGAGGTAGACGGTGAGGATCGAGACCACCACGAACAGACCGATCAGCACGGCCGAGAACCGGAGCAGCCCCGCTTCCAGGCCGCGTCTCCGGCGGTAGCCGCCGCCGGTATCGCCACCACCGCCGATCGTGCCGCCGAGGCCTGTCGCCTTCGGGGTCTGGAGGAGGATGCCAAGGATCACGAGGACGCCGAGCACGTCCTGCGTCACGGCGAGAGCCGTCGTCACCCAACCATGCCTCCTACACAGCGCACGGCGGCCAGTATATGCGGGCCCCAGCGGCACTCCATCCGTTTGATACGCAGGTTTGTGGTAGCGTGCCGTCAATGCACACAAATCTGTGGTGGTGGCGGCCGACGATCGTCTGCCTCCTGCCGCTGCTGGCGGGGTGCGGCCTGCCGGCGCTCGCAGCCACGGTGCCGGCGGCGCTGCAACTGGGTCCCGCCGCCCCGGTGGAGGTCGGCGCGGACCAGGTGACCCTGCTGCGCAGTGGTCCCGCCACGTTCCAGGTGCTGCAGTCGCTGATCCGAGGCGCTCGGTTCTCAGTCGACGTCGAGGTGTACGAGTTCGGCCGGCGAGGGCTCGCCGATGAGCTGGTGGCAGCGCAGAAGCGCGGCGTCGCCGTGACGGTCATCGACGACCCCTCCGAGCTCAGCAGCGCGGCCACGGCGGCGCGACTGCGGCGGGCGGGCATCGACGTGGTCGACTACCCGGTGCGGCGGCTGATGATCGACCACGTCAAGCTGCTGGTTGTCGACGCGGACGTTGCTGTCGTTGGTGGCATCAACTGGGGCGTGGCGTCACCGGCGAACCATGATTACGACGCCGAGGTGCGCGGCCCGGCAGTGCATAACCTGCTGCGTGTGTTCTTTCGAGACCTGGTCACCTGCGGCCAGGACGTGGCCGTGCCGGATCCGGAGCCCGACACGGCGGTGGTGGTGGCAGCTACTCTGCCCGGCCAGGAGATCCGGCCTCTTGCTCTGGAGCTCATCGGTGACGCCGCGCACTCACTGCACCTCGAGCTCTTCGTGCTGACCGACACAGGGATCGTGCATGCGCTCATCGCCGCGGCGTCGCGAGGTGTCAGCGTTTCGGTGCTGCTCGACCCCTCGCAACGATCCAGCATGCCCGCGTTCCTGGCCTTGGAGGCGTCGGGCGTGATCGACGTGCGCTGGTATCGCAGCCACGGGGAGCTGCTGCACGCCAAGGCGATGGTTGCTGACTCGGACGCGGTGCTCTTCGGCAGCGCCAACTGGTCGGGTGGCGGATTTGCACGCAACCATGAGCTCGACATCGAGCTGCCCAATGCGCCGGTTGTGGCCACGGCGATGCTGGCGCAGATGGCGCTGGACTGGAGCGCCAGCGCATGAGATCCAGCGTCAGCTGGGCTCGAGCAGCGAGCTCCCGGTCATCGCCGCCGGAACGGGAAGTCCCATGACCTCCAGTACCGTCGGCGCCACGTCGCGCAGGCCGCCCCCGTCGCGAAGCCGGCCCTCCACCCCGGCGAGGATCACCGGCACGGGACTTGCAGTGTGTGCCGTGAGCCGCGAACCATCGCGGCGGTCCACCTTGTACTCGGCGTTGCCATGGTCTGCGGTGATCAGCAGCGTGGCACCGGAATCCAACACCGCGGCGGCGACCCGGGCGATGCAACCGTCGACGAAGCCGACAGCGGCGACGGTGGCGTCAAAGTCGCCGGTGTGGCCCACCATGTCGGCGTTTGCGTAATTGACAACGATCAGCGCGTCGTCGCCACCCGCGACGTGCGCCACAACGGAGTCGGTGACGGCTTCTGCGCTCATCCGAGGCACGCTGTCGTACGTTGCCACCTTCGGCGACGGCACCAAAAGACGCTGCTCTCCAGCAAACGGGTCCTCGCGGCCGCCGTTGATGAAGTACGTCACATGCGCGTACTTCTCGGTCTCGGCGACATGGAACTGCCGCAAACCGTTGGCGCTCACCACCTCGGCGAGCGTGTCGCGCACATTCTCCCGCGGAAACGCGACCAGCGCCGGGAGGTCGCGTTCGTACTCGGTCATGGTGACAAATGTCAGGTCCGCGACGACGCGGCTGCGCTCGAAACCGCTGAAGTCCGCGTCAACTAGGGCATGGCTCAGCTGGCGGGCGCGGTCCGGCCGGAAGTTGAAGAAGACAACGCTGTCGCCGTCCTCGATGCGAGCTGTTTCGCCGTGGTGCTGGATGGCCGCCGGCGGCACGAACTCGTCGGTGACGCCGGCCGCGTATTGTTCCTCGATGTAGCTGACGGCGTCAGAGGCGATCACTTCTGGATAGCCGACCAGCGTGTCGTACGCCCGCCGGGTACGGTCCCAGCGCCGGTCGCGGTCCATGGCGAAGTAGCGGCCGCTGACGCTGGCAATGCTGCCCACACCTTCTGCGCGGAGCTGGTCGCAGAAGGTGCGCATGAAAGCGGCGCCGCTGCTCGGTGGTTCGTCGCGTCCGTCAAGGAATGCGTGAAACCACACCCGCTCCAGCCCGCGCCGCCGCGCCAGGCGAGCCAGCGCCACGGCGTGCTCCTGGTGGCTGTGCACACCGCCCGGCGAGACGAGGCCGAGGCACTGCAGCGCGGTGCCGCGCTGCAGTGCTCTGTCGACAGCGGTGCAGAGCGCAGCGTTGTCGTAAAAGGAACCGTCGGCGACGGCCCGGCTGATGCGCGACAGCGGCTGGTAGACGATCCGACCGCTGCCGATCGTCAGGTGTCCCACCTCGGAGTTGCCCTGCTGGCCGGGTGGCAGCCCAACTGCCTCACCACTTGCGGCGACAAGGGTGTGCGGCCAGCGCGCCGCCAGCTCGTCCATCGCCGGCGTCGCCGCGGCTAGGATGGCGTTGCCGAAGGGGTCCGAATTCGACCCCCCAGCCGTCGAGGATCACCAGGACGGCCGGGCGGACGGACGTCACCCGGCGACAGCCGGCGCCGCCGCAGCGACGATCGCGGCGAAGTCGGCCGCCTTCAGGCTGGCGCCGCCGACCAGGGCGCCATCGATCGACGGCTCAGCGAAGAGCGAGGCCGCGTTGACCGGCGTGACGCTGCCGCCGTACAGCACCTGCGCGGATTCGATCCCGGTTGCGGCGCGCACCGCCACCTTGATGTGCCCGCAGACCTCCTCTGCCTGCTCCGGCGTGGCGGTGCGCCCGGTGCCGATGGCCCAGACCGGCTCATACGCGACCACCACATCGGAGCCGTTCGGCGGGGCGTCGCCGAGCGCAGCGAACGCAGCCTGCAGCTGACGGTCGACAACAGAGAAGGTCTCATCGCGGTCGCGCTCGCCCTCGGTCTCGCCCACCGCCACCATGACCCGCAACCCGGCTCGCAGCGACGCCGCAAGCTTGCGCCCCACCTGCTCATCGGTCTCGCCCAGGAGGTGACGCCGTTCGGAGTGGCCGGTGAGCACCAGGTCGCAGAGGCCGCGAAGCATCAGCGGAGACACCTCGCCGGTGAAGGCCCCGCTGTCCTCCCAGAAGACGTCCTGAGCGCCCACTGCCACAGCCGTGCCTCGCAGCGCATCGCGCACAGCCGCGAGGTGGGTGAACGGGGGCAGCACCGCGATGGCGACGCCCCGCGCTTCGGCGGTGGCCTCGGCCACCGCACGCGCCAGGGTGACGCCCTCCTCCACCGTGGTGTTCATCTTCCAGTTGCCGGCTATGAGAGGCGTCATGCGGCTGTCCCGGAGCGTTCCATCAACACGGCCACGCCGGGCAGTGTCCGGCCCTCGAGGTACTCGATAGTGGCCCCGCCTCCCGTGCTGATGTGGTCGATCTTGTCAGCAACTCCCGCGTCCTGAACCGCCGCCGCGAGGTCGCCACCACCGACCACCGTATACGCGGTCGTCCCGGCTAGAGCGCGCGCCACGCGTCTGGTCCCCTGGGCGAAGGCTTCGATCTCGTAGATGCCCAGTGGGCCGTTCCACACCACGGTCCCCGCCGACGCCACATCGGCGGCGATGCGCTCGCAGGACTCGGGACCGATGTCGACCACGATGCCCGAGTCGGGAATCGAATCCCAGCGCGTCACCGCTGTGCTGCTCTCGGTTTTGATCTCGTCGGTGACCACGACGTCGCTGGGCAGCTCCAGCCGGCCGCGGGTGTGCCTGGCGATGTCGAGCAGCCTGCGCGCCGTCGGGATCTCCTCCTCTTCGACCAGCGACCGCCCGGTCGTGACCCCTTCGGCGCGATAGAACGTGCACGCCATCGCACCGCCGATCCAGAGCACGTCGACGCGGTCGAGCAGGTGCTCCACCACGGCCACCTTGGTCGATATCTTCGCGCCGCCGACGATCGCCACCAGCGGACGCATTGGATTGTTCAGCACGCTGCTCAGCGCATCCAGCTCCTTCGCCATCAGGTACCCGGCAACCGCCGGCAGCAGGTGCGCCACACCCTCGGTGGAGGCATGCGCCCGGTGTGCCGCACCGAAGGCGTCGTCGACGTACACGTCTGCCAGCTCCGCCAGGCGGCGAGCGAATTCCGGGTCGTTGCGCTCCTCGCCGGGTTCGAAACGCACGTTCTCGAGCATGCCGACCTCGCCGATGCCGATCTGCGCCGCCATAAGTTGCGACTCCTCGCCGCCCACGTCGCCGGCGAAGCGAACGCCCGCACCGAGCGAGGCTGCGAGATGCTGGGCGATGGGACGCAGCGTCAGCGACTCGTCGACCTTGCCCTTGGGGCGTCCCAGGTGCGCGACGACGATTGTGCGTGCGCCACGCTCGCTGAGCGTGCGAATGGTGGGCAGTGCCTCTCGGATGCGGAGATCGTCGACGATGGCGCCGTCACGCATCGGCACGTTGAAGTCCACGCGCAACAGCACGCGTCTGCCGCCGACCTCGAGGTCGTCGATGGTCGCCTTGGGCACCGCCGTCTACAGGCGCCGGCCGATGTGCTGCACCAGGTCCACGACGCGGCAGGAGTACCCCCACTCGTTGTCGTACCAGGCCAGCACCTTCGCCGTGCGGTCACCCAGCGTCATGGTGGACGGCGCGTCGAGGATCGACGAATGGCTGTCGTGCAGGAAGTCCTGCGACACCAGCTGCTCGTCGCTGACCGCGAGGATGCCCTCGAGCCTGCCATCGGCGGCTTCGCGCATCTCCGCGTTGATGTCCTCGACGGTCGTGGGCTTGGCCAGCGTCACCGTGAGGTCGATGAGGCTCACATCCGGCACCGGCACGCGCAGCGAGATGCCGTGGAAACGGCCCTTCAGCTCGGGCAGCACCAGCGACACAGCTTTGGCGGCGCCGGTGGTGGTGGGGATCACCGACATCCCCGCGGCACGCGCACGGCGCAGGTCCTTGTGCACGGTGTCGAGGATCACCTGGTCGTTGGTGTAGGCGTGCACGGTGGTCATGAACCCGGTCTCGATGCCATAGGCGTCCTGCAGGACCTTGGCCACCGGCGCCAGGCAGTTCGTCGTGCACGACGCGTTGGAGATCACGTGGTGCTCGGCGGGGTTGTAGGCGGCGTCGTTGACGCCCATGCACACGGTGATGTCCTCATTGCTCGCCGGCGCGCTGATGACCACCTTGCGTGCTCCTGCCTCGAGGTGTGCGCGTGCCTGCTTGGCGTCGGTGAAGCGCCCCGACGACTCGATCACCACGTCGACGCCCAGGTCCCCCCAGGGCAGGCGCTGCGGCTCACGCT
>JAFAJR010000399.1 GCA_019236085.1 Candidatus Dormiibacterota bacterium | reverse complement strand
GCTTGCTGCGCGCTGCCGGGGCGTCGTCGAGCCAGGTGTTCCGCCTCTTCTCGGTGGAGACGGTGCTGCTCGCCGCCTGCAGCGTGCCGCTGGGAGTCGGCGCAGGCGTCCTGCTCGGCTGGCTGCTGGAGGGAGCGCTCACTCCGGCAGGTCTTCCCACCGCCCCCCTCGCCGTGACCCCCGGCCAGGCCGGAATCGCAATCGGCGCCGGCCTGGGCGCGGGCCTCATCGGAGGCCTGGTCCCAGGGCTGGTCGCCGCAAGGCTGCCGGTGCTCGCAGCGCTGCGCACCGCGCCCCTGCAGGGCGGCCGGGCTATCCGGCGGGTGCTCGGGGTGGCCGGCGGCGGGCTGATTGCAGCCTCGCTCGGCTGCTTCCTCGCCGGCGGCAGTACCGCCGTGGCGGCCGGCACCGCCTGCCTGCTGGCAGCCATGGTCGCTGTGATGCCGCTTGTGGCGCCGCTCATCGCCGGGCTCATCGCCAGGGTCGCAGCGCCGTTCGCCCCCGCCGCGTCCACCGCTGCGGGCAACCTGGCACGGAACCGCACCCGGACGGCGCTCACCGCCGGCGGTGTCGCGGTCAGCGTCGCTGTCGCCGTCGCCATGAGCGCGCTGACGGCCGGGGCTCTCGACGCCAGCGACGGCTGGGTGTCCCACCTGTTCGTCGGTGACACCGTGCTCACCAGCGCCGTCACCCAGCGCGACTCTGTGGCCACCTCGATCGCCGACGAGCCGGGGATCGGCGCCGTGTCCGAGGTCCGCCTGCTCTCCGAGCCGGTGGCCGGATCGGTGCTGGGCGTGGCAGCCATCGACCCCGCCATGTTCGCCGCCCACGGCGGGATGGACGTCATCTCTCCCGATCGGTCAGCTGCGCTCGCCGCGCTGCAGGACGGCCCCCAGCTCCTGGTGCCCGAGGCCCTGGCGAGCCAGGCCGGCTGGTCGGTCGGCACCCAGCTCCCGGTGCAGGCCGCCAAGGGAACGGTCTACTTCACAGTCGCCGGCATCGTCGCTCACTCATTCCCGGCGGGCGACGGCAGCGAGGCGGTGGTCATGGACCGCGACCTGGCGCGCACCTACTTCGGAGCCGAGGCCGCCGGCTTCGACGACCTGCTGGTCTTCAGCAACGGCAGCGCGGCGACGGTCGCCGACGACGCCGCCAGGTACGGGCTGCAGGCGGTGAGCGTCAGCACCATTGAATCCGCCGCCCGCAGCAGCCTCCAGCACGCAATCGGCCTGCTGGTGGCGGTCGCCGCGGTGACGGTGCTTATCGCCGTGCTTGCGGTGGTCAACACCCTGGCGGTGAACGTGCGTCAGGGAACCCGCGAGCTGGCCCTGCTGCGCGCCGTCGGCCTCGGCCGGCGCCACGCGCTCCGCCTGGTGCTCACGGAGTCCGGCCTGCTGGCGCTGGCCGCGGCGCTGATCGGGACGGTGGCCGGCTGTCTGGTTTCGCTGCCCATGCTGGTGGCCGCGGCCAGCCCCGGGTTCGCTCCCGGCTTCACATTCCCCCTGGTGACGGCCCTGGCGCTTGCCGCCGCTGTGGCGCTGAGCGCGCTCGTGGCCACCGCCGGCCCGGCGCGGAGGGCCACCGGCACGACGGTGCTGACCGCGCTGCGGCAGGAGTGACGGCGGTGCGCCTGCGGCTCGGCTTGGCAGCGAGCGTCGCAGCCCTCGCCGCCGCGGGCTGCGGCAGCTCACCTTCAAACAGCCAGCTCGCCTCGGTGCGGCCGCTGTCGGCGCTGGTCGGCATCGACCAGCTGCCCCAGCCGGGGTTCACCGTTTACAGCGCCGGCCACGCCGAGACGGCGGAACAGGTCGCCGGTGGCAGCGCCGCCGTGGCCGCGGCTCTCAGCCGCGACGGGTTGCAATCAGCGGCCAGCGTCAGCTACTCGCGCCAGGAGGAGTTCGCCACGGCCAACGGGCCGCTGCAGGTCTCAGCCACCGTGGAGCGGTTCGCCTCGGCATCGGGGGCCACCGACGCCTTCGACGCCGACGTCGCCACCCTGGACTCCTCCCACGGTGCGGTCGCCGTGTCCACCGGCCCGCTGGGCGATGCGGCGCATGCCGACTCGATCGTCCGGGCGCTGCCCGACGGGCTCCTGGCTGTCCAGATCACCCTTGAATGGCGGGACGCCGACGTCATCGCGGTGCTGGTGCTCCGTGGCCGCGACGGAGGCACGACGCTGCAGGACGCGCTCACGCTGGCAGCGGCGCAGCAGGACGATCTTGTGGGCGGCTCCGCCCCCCAGGCATAGCCGTCAGCGGCGGGACGGCTCCCAGCGGAAGGTCCGGACCGCGATCACCAGCCCGGCAAGGCCCCACAGCGTCATCACCAGGTAGTCGTTCCAATCGATGCCGCCGGCCGTGGTGTGCGCCGGGTCGAAGCCGAGGTAGATCGCGTTGATGAGGTGGCGCACCGGGAAGTATGTGGCGATCTTGGCCAGAACCAGCGACTGGTCGATGGGAAAGAAGGTGCCGGAGATGAACACCAGCGGCAGCAGCACGGCGTTCACGACCGCCGGCGCGGCGTCGGCGTTAGGAATGGCGACGGTCATGGCAAGGCCCAGGGCGCAGAAGGTCATCGCA
>JAFAJR010000346.1 GCA_019236085.1 Candidatus Dormiibacterota bacterium | reverse complement strand
GGCGGCGTGATGTGGTACGCGACGATGCCGAAGAGCGTGGTGAACGCAGCCAGCACCGCCGACACCACCACCGAGGACCCGATCACTCCGGCGATGAACGCCCACGGCGGCAGCGGCGTCCCTCGCAGCCGCTTGAGCACGCCGTCGTCACGGCGGATCGAGAGCGACACAGCGATGTTGGTGAAGCAGGCGCCCAGCATGCCGAAGGCCACCAGCGCGGGGACGTAGTAATCGTTGTACGAGATCCGATGGCCGCTCACCACTGTGTTCGAGCTGCCGAAGATGATGCCAAAGATGACCAAAAATATGATCGGCAGGATGATCGCGAAGAAGGCGCTCGCGGGGTTGCGCCAGAAGCTGAGCTGCTCGTAGCGGACCTGGCGGATAGCGATGCGCGCGTCATTCATCGCGCGTCAGCTCCAGGTACACATCCTCCAGCGAGGGACGCGACACCTCGAGGTCGTGGAGCTCGATGTCACGCTGCATGGCCCAGGAGGTCACTGCGTTGAGCGTCGCCACCACCGCCGACGTCTCCACCACCACCGCTCCGCTGTCGAGCGTCGCCTTCACGGGCAGCGTGGCTGGATCGAGGCCCCCCGGCAGGCTGAAGCGGATGCGGGTCAGGGCAGCGGTGCCGCCGCGAAGCGTCTGGGGCGAGCCGGATGCCACCACCTCGCCACGGGCCACCACACAGATCCGGTCGCACAGGGCCTGCGCCTCGTCCATGTAGTGCGTGGTCAGCACGATGGTCTTGCCCAGCGAGCGCATGCTGCGCACGATCTCCCAGGCGTTGCGCCGGGCCGACGGGTCGAAGCCCGTGGTGGGCTCGTCGAGGAAGATCAGCTCGGGATCGCCGACCAGGCCCAGGGCCAGGTCGACCCGGCGCTGCTGGCCGCCGGACAGCGTCTTCACCCGGGAGTCCGCCTTTTCGCTCAGGCCGACCACCTCGAGGATCTCGGCGGTTGACCGCGGGGCCGGGTAGTAGCCGCGGTACATCTCGACCAGTTCGCGAACTGTGAGCGCAGCCGGGACGGCCAGCTCCTGGAGCACCAGTCCCACCCTGGCCCGCAGGCTGCGCCCGGCGTGCTGCGGGTCCTGGCCGAGGACCGAAACCTCCCCCGCATCGCGCTTGCGGTAGCCCTCCAGGATCTCGACGATGGTGGTCTTGCCGGCGCCGTTGGGGCCGAGCAGTCCGAAGACTTCACCACGCTCCACGCTGAAGTCCACGCCCTTCACCGCCTGCACCTCGCCGTATGCCTTGCGCAGGCCGCTGACCGCTATCGCAGCCACAACTCACCGCCCCCGTCTGACATTGAGTGACAGATTCGTTGCCCCATGGTGCCAGACACCGCGATGCACGCTGCTGACAATTGGCCTGCATGCAGCTCACCGTGGCCAACGTCGACGTCCTCCGCCAGGGGTGGGCCGACGCCCTCGCCACCTACGCACCTGGCGTCGACGATCTCCGCGTCTACCTCGAGTCCCGCCTCGAGGAGTGCCTGGCCGACGACACGCTCGACGAGCAGACGCTGCTCGGTGTGGTGGACGAGGCCGGGACCGTGGGGCGCCTCGCGCTGCAGCCCGACACCGCTGTGGCACTGGCACGGCGGCTGCAGCGGGCCGTCTACGAATACCTCCTCTCTCTTGACGCGGCCACCCCCGAAGAGGAGCCCGCGCCCAAGGCCGCCCCGGCGCCCGTGGTCGGCGCGGATGAGGTTGCCGAGCTCGCCGGCCACCAGGCGCCGGCCTCACCGGTGACCGAGGAACCCGGCGACACGGTGCAGGAGCAACCGGCCGCCGAAGCTCCAACCGAGGTGGTGCAGCCCGAGCCTGGGGAAACGCCGGCAACCGATGAAGCCGAATCGGCGCCCGAGCCTGCCCACGACCCTGGCGAGAGCGACGGCGACAACGGTGCCGCTCGCCCCGGCAGGTTCATGGTGTTCCGCCGCAACGGGACCGCCGCGGCCGGGCCCGTCAGCATCCCGGCCCCTCCACCGTTGCCGCCGGCCGCAGCTGCGCCGGCGCCGCCACCGATGCCGCGCCCGGTGCCGGTGACGACGTTCCCAGCGCCGCGGGACGGCTTTCATCTCACGGACGCCAGCGACTACGAGGACGTCCAGCCGCCGGCGCTGCCGAAGCAGCCGGCGGTCGAGCCGCACGAGGCTGAGCCGCCGGTCCGCGAGCGGCCCCGCGGCCCGTCGTCGCGGGGCTGGCGGGTGCGCTCGCTGCGTGCCACCCGGGAGGTGGACGGCGCCGCCGTCGCGCCGTCTCAGGACGAGGATGAAGCCGAGGAAACCCCTGCGGAGAATGCGTTCCACAACGACCCTCAGGCAATCGCTATCCGGCGCCAGATCAACGAGCGGCTGCGCAAGCGCCGCTGCGACGATGCTGCGTCGGCCATGCAGAAGCTGGCAGCGGAGTTCGGCGGCCGCCCGGTGGCCGACCTGGGACTTGACGCCGGCGACCGCTGCCGGGCGCTGGGCAAGACCAACGCCGCGCTGAGCTGCTACCTGGCCGCGTCTCGTGCCGACCCCGTGTACGACGAGCCGCTGCTGCGGCTGGCCGACGTCTGCATCGACGACCGCGACATCGACCTCGCCGTCTCGTACCTGGAGCGCGTGGCCAGGCTGCATCGCCTGCGCAACGACGTGAAGGGAGCGCTCAGGGTGTACCGCAAGATCGCGACCATCGCGCCCAACCGCGAGGACATCCTCGGTGTGCTGATGCGAGCGCAGGCGACCGGCCGTTTCGACGACTGACGGCAAGCACAACTAGTGATGTCGGCGCGGGTCCTGCTCTCGCGGGGCCCCTCGATCGTTGCAGCTCGGGCTCCCCACGGCTTCCGCACCCTCGCTTCGCTCTGCCACCGCGAA